>NZ_JAKJEW010000054.1:0-13533 GCF_022705245.1 Candidatus Skiveiella danica
AACAGGCTGGCGTAGTTTCGTTCGTAAAGCTCCCGGTTGTTGGTGGCCTGTGTCAGCAGGAACAGCAAGACCAGGCCCATCGCGACCATCGCTGCAGCGCCAATGATGATGCCCCAGCGCACTGCGCGGGACTGGTAGACCCGCCCAGGCACCCCGCCGAACGCAGGCGCATTCATTTGCCGGAATCGGGGTTGAGCCGATAGGTTCGTGTTGCCGAGAGATTCCACTCCGAATTTCCGACGATACCGATCTGGAAAGGACGGGGCAGCTGGGACATGTCCAGCCTGAAACGAAATTCGACGTAATGCCGGGAATCCGGATCAAGCAGGGTCGGATCGGCAATCTTCCAGCGCACCTGGCGCTGCAACGCCTGCAGGGCGGCGTCCAGCGAATCGAAGTTCTGCGTGATGCTCACGCCCAGGCCCACATTGCCAATCGGTTCGGGTGAGACGTTGATGCGCCAGCGCCGCGTGAGCGGCTGGTAGGCCAGCCGGATGTACTTGGTTGCCACAGACAGTTTGCGGTCGTACCAGTACCAGCGATCGCGCAACAGTTCGGCCTCGGCCACGAAAAACAGGGCGACCCCTTTGTTCAGGGCATCCTCCATGATGGTCGGCAGTTCGAGCTTGATCTGGGCCGTCAGGAACAGGCCGTCTTCCGCACGATCCACCCGCAACTGGGTCACCTCCACCGCAGGGCCCTCGGCGCGCGTGGGCAGGGGCAGCCCAGCCAGCAGAGCCAAGGCAGCCAGAAAGCCCCAGAGGCTATGCCGGGCGCTTCTCAAGCAACGCGTAGAAAAAGCCGTCATGGTCACCGGTGTAATTGTCCGGGACTGTTCTTCCACCTGCCCGAAAATGGGGCATTAAATGGCCGGGAGACGGCAGATGCACAGCGTGGGTGTTGTTTGCAACAAACGCTTTGATCTGCTGGCTGCCCTCAGCCCGAAACACCGAACAGGTGCAGTAGAGCAGACGCCCTCCCGGCCTCAGCAAGGGCCAAAGTGTATTCAGCAGCCGGGCCTGCACCGTCGCCAGCTGGTCAACATCGCTTTCGCGCCGGAGCCAGCGCACGTCCGGATGCCGCCGGACGATCCCCGACGCGGTGCATGGCGCATCGAGCAGGATGGCGTCAAAAAACGCCCCGTCCCACCAACTGGCCGGTTCCCCGGCGTCGGCAGCCAACACCTTCGCGCTGAGGCCCAAGCGCTGCAGGTTGGCCTCGATACGCTCGCAGCGTTGCGCGTCGATGTCCAGCGCGGTGACCCGAACGCCTCCCTGCTCCAACAGATGGGCAGTCTTGCCACCTGGTGCAGCGCAGGCATCCAGCACCTCCAGCGGGCGTTGCGACGCGAGCCCTTGCAAGAGAAGCGGCGCCGCCAGCTGCGCCCCGGCGTCCTGCACGGAAACCAGTCCGTCGGTGAAACCGGGAATGTCCTGCACCGGCAAGGCGCGCTCCAGCAGAATGGCCGTCTCGCCTTGGCGGACGGCGGCAAGACCTGCGACCTCCAGCATCTGGAGGTAGTGCGCTGGCGAGATCCGGGCGACATTGACCCGCAGCGCCATCGGCGCCTTGGCGTTGTTGGCTGCAAGAATCGCCTCCCAGTGCAAGGGATGATCTGCCTTCAGCCGCTTGATCCACCAGGCCGGGTGGTTCCAGCGTGCCACCGGGTCGGCATCCGTAGCAGCCATCAATCGCTCACGCTCCCGAAGAAATCGGCGCAGGCAGGCGTTGATGAAGCTTGCGCTGGGGCGCAGGGAGAGGTCGCGCTTGGCTGCCTCGACGGCCTGATCGACCAGGGTGAAGGCCTCATAGGGCGCCTCCTCTGAATCGGCAGCCAAAGCCAGCGCGGTGCACAGCAGCGCATCGACAGCGGGAGGTGGCGCTCGGCGCGCCAGTTCCCGGCGCAGCGCCTGGGCGCGACCCTGGACGCGCATCACATGAAAGGCCAGCGCCTGCACCCCGGGGCGAAGCGTCCGATCGACGTCGTCCAGCACCTGCGTCAGCGAACGGCCGTTGCGCACATCGAGCAGCACATGCGCCGTGCTCTGGAGCTGGCGCCACAGGGGAATGGATGGGCTGGTCACCGGCAGGTCTTTCTGTGATTCAAATGGGCGTGATCAGGCCGCTGCCTCAGGCCAGTCGAGAGTACCGGCGGGCTTGAAGCTCCAGATGCCCGCCAGAATCAGGGCCGGGAACTGGCGGATGGCCAGGTTGTAGACCCGGACCGAGGCATCGAAAGCTGCCGCAGGAAGGGCCGCCTGCTCGTCAAGCGCCGCAAGGCGGGCACGCAGACTTTCCGGCAACGTGCTTCCTTCCGGCGAGTCCCCATCCGTCGCCTGCCAGACTTCAGTCAGGACGCCGCGTGCCGCCGAAAGAACCCGAATGGCATCCGGGTCCAGCGGATGAGAGCGGGCATTGGCAAGAGCCTGGGCAAACTGCTCTCCTGCCGCGACCAAGCGCGACCACAGCGCGTCCGGGGATAGCTGCGGTACGCCCGCTGCGACGTCGGCCAAGGGCTGCGCGGCCTTGATCACGGCGGGGTGCACCGACAGCACATTGTCCAGCGCCGAGTAGGCCTTGACCACCTCGGACCGCAATCGAACCAGCCGGTTGTAGGCGCCCACAGCCCAGAACAGCGCGATCGCCACCAGCAGACCCAGCACCATCGGTTTCGTCATCCGTTCTCCACCTTGCCCCGCAAACGCACCTTGTAGGCAAATCACAAACAAAAACACCCAAAGCCAGCGCCAACTGGTCTTTGGGTGCTATCAAGTCAGGACTGACTGATCAACCTGCCGTCGCGTCCTCGCTGCTCACGGCACCGTCCGGGGACTCGCTGCCACCCGCCAGCTCGGCCGCTTCCGCTTCGGCAATGGCGCGGCGCTCGGCATCGTCCATCAGGTCCTTCGCCTTGCGCGCCTGATGGTAGGCCAGGCCGGTACCCGCGGGGATCAGGCGACCCACGATGACGTTTTCCTTCAGGCCACGCAACTCGTCGCGCTTGCCCATGATGGCCGCCTCGGTCAGCACACGGGTCGTCTCCTGGAACGATGCCGCCGAGATGAAGGAGTCGGTCGACAGCGAAGCCTTGGTGATGCCCAGCAGCAGGTTGGTGTAGGTAACCGGGATCTTGCCCTCGGCGCGCAACGCGTCGTTGGTGTCCAGCATCTCGGAACGCTCCACCTGTTCGCCTGCGATGTAGTTCGAATCGCCCGGGTTGCCGACCACGACGCGGCGCAGCATCTGGCGCACGATCACCTCGATGTGCTTGTCGTTGATCTTCACGCCCTGCAGTCGGTAAACATCCTGGACTTCATCGACGATGTAGCGCGCCAGTTCCTCGACACCCAGCAACCGCAGAATGTCCTGCGGATCGGCCGGGCCGTCGACGATGGATTCGCCCTTGTTGACCACCTGGCCTTCGTGGACCAGGATGTTCTTGTCCTTGGGAATCAGTTCGTCCCAGACCTTGCCGTCCGGATCGGTGATCTGCAGACGGACCTTGCCTTTGGTCTCCTTGCCGAACGACACCGTACCCGTCATTTCGGCCAGCATGCCCTTGTCTTTCGGCGAACGCGCTTCGAACAACTCGGCCACGCGCGGCAGACCGCCCGTGATGTCGCGGGTCTTCTGGCCTTCGACCGGGATGCGCGCCAGCACTTCGCCCGGACCCACATCCTGTCCGTCGCGAACCTGGATCAGCGAGCCAATCTGGAAACCGATCGTCACCGAATGGTCGGTGCCCGGAATCTTGACCTCGTTGCCAGCGGCATCGATCAGCTTGACCTGCGGACGCACGACCTTGGCAGCGCCACGGCGCTTCGGGTCGATCACCACCAGCGTGGAGAGGCCGGTGACCTCGTCCACCTGCTTGGCGACCGTCAGGCCTTCCTCGACGTTTTCGAACTTGGCCTTGCCCGCGAATTCCGTGATGATGGGTCGGGTCAGCGGATCCCAGTTGGCCAGAATCGTGCCCGCCTTGATCGCTTGATCGGCCTTCACCGTCAACGTGGCGCCATAAGGAACCTTGTGGCGTTCGCGCTCGCGGCCATGCTCGTCATGGATGATGATCTCGCCCGAACGCGCAATCACGACCAGTTCACCCTTGCTGTTGGTGACGTAGCGCATGGTGGCGTTGAAACCGATCACCCCGTTGGACTTGGCCTCCACGCTGGACGCAATCGCCGCACGCGACGCGGCGCCACCGATGTGGAAGGTCCGCATCGTCAGCTGCGTGCCCGGCTCGCCGATCGACTGCGCCGCGATCACACCGACCGCCTCGCCGTTGTTGATCAGGCCGCCGCGACCCAGGTCACGGCCATAGCACTTGGCGCAGATGCCGAACCGGGTCTCGCAGGTCAGCGCGGTACGCACGCGGATCTCGTCCACGCCCTGCGCTTCCAACTCGTCAATGACGTCTTCGTCGAGCATCTCGCCCGCGCGCACCAGCACCGACTGGTCTTCAGGGTGCAGGATGTCGTCAGCCGCTGTACGGCCCAGGATACGTTCGCGCAGCGACTCGATCACCTCGCCACCCTCCACGATGGAGCGCATCAGCGAACCGTTATGGGTGCCGCAATCGTCCTCCGTCACCACCAGATCCTGGGTCACGTCGACCAGTCGGCGCGTGAGGTAACCCGAGTTGGCCGTCTTCAGCGCGGTATCGGCCAGACCCTTACGGGCGCCGTGGGTGGAAATGAAGTACTGAAGCACGTTCAGGCCTTCACGGAAGTTCGCCGTGATCGGGGTTTCGATGATCGAGCCGTCCGGCTTGGCCATCAGGCCCCGCATGCCGGCGAGCTGGCGGATCTGCGCCGCGGAACCGCGCGCACCGGAGTCAGCCATCATGTAGATCGAGTTGAACGACTCCTGGTCCACTTCCTTGCCATGGCGGTCGGTGGTCTTCTGCTTGGCCAACTGGGCCATCATGACCTTCGAGACCTCGTCACCGGACTTGCCCCAGATGTCCACCACCTTGTTGTAGCGTTCGCCCGCTGTGACCAGACCAGACACGTACTGCTGCTCAATCTCGCGGACTTCCTTCTCGGAGCGTTCGATGATCCCGGCTTTCTCCTTGGGAACCAGCATGTCGTCGATGCAGATGGAAATGCCAGACTTGGTGGCCAGGCGGAAACCGTTTTGCAGCAGCTTGTCGGCAAAGACCACCGTTTCTTTCAATCCGCACTTGCGGAACGAGACGTTGATCAGCTTGGAGATTTCCTTCTTCTTCAGCGCCTTGTTGATGTTGGAGAACGGCAGGCCCTTGGGCAGGATCTCGCTCAGCAACGCCCGTCCCACAGTGGTCTCGACCAGCGAGGTGGACGGAATGAATTCACCGGTGACTTTGTCCTTGGTGTATTCCGTCAGGCGCACACTGATCTTGGCCGTCAGTTCAACCTCACCCGCATCGAGCGCGCGCTGGACTTCGCCAGTGTCGGAGAAGACCAGACCCTCGCCTTTTGCGTTGATGCGGTCGCGGGTGGTGTAGTACAGACCCAGCACCACGTCCTGCGACGGCACGATGGAGGGCTCGCCCGAGGCCGGGAACAGGATGTTGTTGGAAGCCAGCATCAGGGTGCGGGCTTCCATCTGGGCTTCGACCGACAGCGGCACGTGCACGGCCATCTGGTCGCCGTCAAAGTCGGCGTTGAAGGCCGCGCAGACGAGCGGGTGCAGCTGGATGGCCTTGCCCTCGATCAGGATCGGTTCGAAGGCCTGGATGCCCAACCGGTGCAGCGTTGGCGCACGGTTCAGCATCACCGGGTGCTCTTTGATCACCTCTTCCAAGATGTCCCAGACCACCGGCGTGCCGGATTCCACTTCCTTCTTGGCCGCCTTGATGGTGGTGGCGATGCCCATGGTTTCCAGACGGGCGAAGATGAAGGGCTTGAACAACTCCAGCGCCATCAGTTTGGGCAGGCCGCACTGATGCAGTTTGAGCGTCGGGCCCACGGTAATCACCGAGCGGCCGGAGTAGTCCACACGCTTGCCCAGCAGGTTCTGGCGGAAGCGGCCGCTCTTGCCCTTGATCATGTCGGCCAGGGACTTGAGCGCGCGCTTGTTGGCGCCGGTCATGGCCTTGCCGCGACGGCCGTTGTCCAGCAGCGAGTCCACGGCTTCCTGCAGCATGCGCTTTTCGTTGCGCGCAATGATTTCAGGGGCCTTGAGCTCGAGCAGGCGGCGCAGACGGCTGTTGCGGTTGATCACGCGGCGGTACAGGTCGTTCAGGTCGCTCGTGGCAAAACGACCGCCATCCAGCGGCACCAGCGGACGCAGGTCCGGCGGCAGCACGGGCAGGACGTCAAGCACCATCCACTCGGGCTTGATACCCGACTTCTTGAAGGCTTCCAGCACCTTGAGGCGCTTGGCGTTCTTCTTGACCTTCACCTCGGAGCCGGTCAGGTCGCCACGCAGGCGCTCGGTGGACAGGTCCAGATCGATGCCGTGCAACAGTTCCTTGATGCCTTCGGCGCCCATCTTGGCTTCGAATTCATCGCCGTATTCCTTGCGTTTGGCGTCGTAGTCGTCTTCCGACATGATGCTGAACTTCTTCAGCGGCGTCATGCCGGGATCGGTGACCACATAGGCTTCGAAGTACAGCACGCGCTCGATGTCGCGCAGGGTCATATCCAGCACCAGGCCCAGTCGCGACGGCAGCGACTTCAGGAACCAGATGTGGGCGCAGGGCGCGGCCAGATCGATGTGGCCCATGCGCTCGCGGCGCACCTTGGTCTGCGTGACTTCAACACCGCACTTTTCGCAGATGACGCCGCGATGTTTCAGGCGCTTGTACTTGCCGCACAGGCACTCGTAGTCCTTGATCGGGCCGAAGATCTTGGCGCAGAACAGGCCGTCGCGCTCAGGCTTGAACGTGCGGTAGTTGATAGTCTCGGGCTTCTTCACCTCGCCAAAGGACCAGGAACGGATCTTCTCGGGAGAAGCCATGCCGATGCGGATGGCATCAAAGTGCTCATCCGGCGTGAATTGCTTGAACAGGTCGAGTAGTGATTTCATGTGACTCTTTCCTTTTCAATTAAGAACGTTCGAGTTCAATGTCGATGCCCAGGGAACGAATTTCCTTGACCAGGACGTTGAACGATTCCGGCATGCCGGCGTCAATGGAGTGCTCGCCCTTGACGATGCTTTCGTACACCTTGGTACGGCCCTGCACGTCGTCGGACTTCACGGTGAGCATTTCCTGCAGGACGTAAGCAGCGCCATAGGCCTCCAGCGCCCAGACTTCCATCTCGCCGAAGCGCTGTCCACCGAACTGGGCCTTGCCGCCCAGCGGCTGCTGGGTCACGAGACTGTACGGACCGGTCGAGCGCGCATGCATCTTGTCGTCGACCAGGTGATGCAGCTTCAGGAAGTGCATGTAGCCAATGGTCGTGGGGCGCTCGAACGGGTCACCGGTACGACCGTCGAACAGGTGGGCCTGGGTACGGGCTTGCGTGAGCCCCTTGCGCTGGACGACCTCATCCGGGTAGGCCAGCTTGAGCATGGCGCGGATTTCCTCTTCCGAAGCGCCATCGAACACGGGCGTCGCAAACGGCACGCCGGTACTGAGGTTTTGGGCCATTTCCAACACATCGGCATCGCTCAACTGGGCCAGTTCTTCCTTGCGCCCCGTGCCGTTGTACAGCTCTTCCATGAAGCTGCGCAGTTCCGTCACCTTAGCCTCGGCCTGCAACATGTCACCGATGCGCTGACCGATGCCCTTGCCGGCCCATCCCAGATGAACCTCGAGCACCTGACCCACGTTCATCCGCGAGGGCACACCCAACGGGTTGAGAACGATGTCGCACGGCGTTCCATCCGCCATGTAGGGCATGTCTTCGACCGGAACGATCTTCGACACCACGCCCTTGTTGCCGTGGCGGCCGGCCATCTTGTCCCCGGGTTGCAGGCGGCGTTTGACGGCCAGATACACCTTAACCATCTTCAGGACGCCGGAAGGCAGTTCGTCGCCCTGGGTCAGCTTCTTGCGCTTTTCCTCAAAGGCGAGGTCGAAACTGTGGCGCGTCTGCTCCAGGGAGTTCTTGATGCTCTCCAATTGGGAAGCAACCTCGTCCTCGGCGGGACGAATGTCGAACCAGTGGAATTTTTCGACACCAGCCAGGTAGGCCTTGTCGATTTTGCTGCCCTTGGCCAGCTTCTGCGGGCCACCATTGGCCACACGTCCGGTCAGCAGCTTGGCAATCCGGTCGAAGGCATCGGCCTCGACGATCCGCAGCTGGTCGTTCAAATCCAGGCGGAAGCGTTTGAGTTCGTCGTCGATGATCTGCTGGGCGCGCTTGTCACGCTGGATGCCCTCGCGGGTGAACACCTGCACGTCGATCACGGTGCCTTGCGAACCCTGATCCACGCGCAAAGACGTGTCCTTCACGTCGCTGGCCTTTTCACCGAAGATGGCACGCAGCAGCTTCTCTTCTGGCGTCAAGGTCGTTTCGCCCTTGGGCGTGACCTTGCCGACCAGGGTGTCGCCCGGCTGGACTTCGGCACCCACGTAGATGATGCCGGACTCGTCGAGACGGTTGAGTTGCTGCTCGGAAAGGTTCGGAATGTCGCGGGTGATCTCTTCGGCACCGAGCTTGGTGTCGCGAGCCATCACCACCAGCTCCTCGATGTGGATCGAGGTGTAGCGGTCTTCGGCCACGACGCGCTCGGAGATCAGGATTGAGTCTTCGAAGTTGTAGCCGTTCCAGGGCATGAAAGCGATCAGCATGTTCTGGCCGATGGCGATCTCACCGAGATCGGTGGACGCGCCGTCGGCAATCACGTCACCCTTTGCCAGCTTGTCGCCCTTCTTGACGATGGGGCGCTGGTGGATGTTGGTGTTCTGGTTGGAGCGCTGGTACTTGATCAGGTTGTAGATGTCAACGCCCACTTCGCCCGCCTGGGCTTCGTTGTCGTTGACCCGGATCACGATGCGCGTCGCGTCCACGTAGTCCACGACACCCCCGCGGGTGGCCGTCACCACCGTGCCGGAATCCACAGCCGCAACCCGCTCGATGCCGGTGCCGACCATCGGCTTCTCGGGACGCAGAACCGGAACGGCCTGGCGCGACATGTTGGCGCCCATCAGCGCGCGGTTGGCGTCGTCGTGTTCCAGGAACGGCACCAGCGAGGCGGCCACCGAGACAATCTGCGCCGGCGACACGTCCATGTACTGCACACGCTCGGCGCTGACCAGGATGGATTCGCCCTTCTCGCGCGCCGACACCAGGTCGCCCGTCAGACGGCCTTCCTTGTCGAGCGCGGCGTTGGCCTGGGCAATGACGTACTTGCCTTCCTCGATGGCCGAGAGGTAGTCGATCTGGTTTGTCACCTTGCCGTCGGCCACGCGACGGTACGGGGTTTCGATGAAGCCGTACTCGTTCAGGCGGGCGTACAGAGCCAGGGAGTTGATCAGGCCGATGTTCGGACCTTCCGGTGTTTCGATCGGGCACACCCGGCCGTAATGGGTCACGTGCACGTCGCGGACCTCAAAGCCGGCACGCTCACGGGTCAGACCACCCGGGCCCAGGGCCGACACGCGGCGCTTGTGGGTGATTTCGGCCAGCGGGTTGGTCTGGTCCATGAACTGCGACAGCTGCGACGCACCGAAGAACTCCTTGAGGGCCGCAGAGATCGGCTTGGAGTTGATCAGGTCGTGCGGCATCAGGGGCTCCTGCTCAGCCTGGCCGAGACGCTCCTTCACCGCCTTTTCGATACGTGCCAGACCCGTGCGGTACTGGTTTTCGGCCAGCTCGCCCACACAACGCACGCGGCGATTGCCCAGGTGATCGATGTCATCGACTTCGCCACGACCGTTGCGAAGGTCGACCAGGATCTTGACCACAGCCAGGATGTCCTCGTTGGTGAGCACCATCGGCCCGGTTGACTCTTCACGCCCCATCTTGGCGTTGAACTTCATGCGGCCCACGCGCGACAGGTCGTACGTGTCGGGGTTGTAGAACAGGCGTTGGAACAGGGCCTGCACGGCATCTTCGGTCGGCGGTTCGCCGGGACGCATCATGCGGTAGATCGCCACGCGGGCGGCGAACTCGTCAACCGTTTCGTCAATGCGCAGCGTCTGAGACATGTACGCGCCTTGATCCAGTTCGTTCGTGTAGATGCACTGCAAGTCCTGAATCCCGGCAGAGCGCAGTTTCTTCAGAAGCGCTTCGGTCAGTTCTTCGTTGGCCTTCGAGATGATTTCACCGGTGTCTGCATCCACAATGCTGCGCGCAATCACGCGACCGACCAGCAGGTCTTCCGGCACGCTGATGTGCGTGGTGCCGGACTGCTCCAGCTCACGCGTGTGACGAGCGGTCACACGCTTGTCCTTCGCGACCACGACCTTGCCGGACTTGTCGGTGATGTCAAAACGTGCCACCTCACCGCGCAAGCGTTCGGCCACGAACTCCATTTGCGCGCCACTGTCCATCAAGCGGAAGTGGTCGTTCACAAAGAAGTTCGCCAGGATCGACTCTGGGTTCAAGCCAATCGCCTTCAGCAGGATCGTGACCGGCATTTTGCGGCGACGGTCCACCCGGAAATAAAGAATGTCCTTCGGGTCGAATTCGAAGTCGAGCCAAGAGCCGCGATAG
Organism: Candidatus Skiveiella danica; assembly: GCF_022705245.1. Lineage (NCBI taxonomy): Bacteria > Pseudomonadati > Pseudomonadota > Betaproteobacteria > Burkholderiales > Comamonadaceae > Candidatus Skiveiella > Candidatus Skiveiella danica. The sequence goes on from NZ_JAKJEW010000054.1 coordinate 10,593, forward strand.
GGGATGATCCGCGCAGAGAACAACAGCTTGCCGGAGCTGTGGGTCTTGCCCTTGTCATGCTCGAAGAACACGCCCGGCGACCGGTGGAGCTGCGAAACAATCACGCGCTCCGTGCCGTTGATGATGAAAGAGCCTTTTTCCGTCATGAGTGGTACTTCACCCATGTAGACCTCTTGCTCCTTGACTTCCTTGACCACCTTGGATTGGGAGGTCGAGGATTCACGGTCATAAATGATCAGCTGAACACGGGCGCGCACGGCCGAACCGAAGGTCAGGCCACGGGTCTGGCATTCGCGAACGTCGAAGGCGGGCTTGGCGAGGTTGTACTCGACAAACTTCATCTCCACGAAGCCATTGTGCGAAACGATCGGGAACGCCGCCTCGAAAGCTGCCTGCAGCCCTTCGTTGGTGCGCTTCCTGGGGCTGGCGTCAGCTTGCAGAAACGCGGTGTAGGCATCCTTCTGCATCTGCAGCAGGTAGGGCACCTCAAGCACGCTTTCGCGGCTGCCAAAACTCTTGCGGATGCGCTTGCGTTCAGTGTATGAATAGGCCATGGATTCTCCGGTCAAAGACATACGTCCTGGGTCTTTGGCGACTAGTGCGTCGAGCATCCTGCTCGACTTGCTTGGTGGCTGGCCACTACCAACCATTGGCGGACGGTCGCGCATTGCACGCAACCCGAACCAAGTCGTCTTCTGCAGTCGGGGTCAGAAAACACTTGAAAATCTCTTCTGGTGTTTCCGATCGACATCTGGGTCGTCCGGAAACCGGCCCAGAAGCCGGTTTTCAGGTGTGCTCTGCAAAGCAGCAAAGGCTGGAGGCCCCTGAGGATCCTCCAGCCTTTCGGATCGATCCCAATTACTTGAGTTCGACCTTCGCGCCGGCTTCTTCCAGCTTCTTCTTGGCCGCTTCGGCGTCAGCCTTGGACAGGCCTTCCTTGACCGCCTTGGGAGCGCCGTCCACGACGTCCTTGGCTTCCTTGAGGCCCAGACCGGTGATTTCGCGCACAGCCTTGATGACCGACACCTTGTTGGCGCCTGCCTCGAGCAGGACAACGTTGAATTCGGTCTTCTCTTCCGCAGCTGCGGCAGCGCCGCCACCGCCAGCGGCGGCCGGGGCAGCCATCGCCGCCGCGCTCACGCCGAATTTCTCTTCAATGGCCTTTACCAGGTCATTGAGTTCCATGACCGTCATGCTGTCCAGCGCGGTCAAAAATGCGTCTTTATCGAATGCCATTTTGATTTCCTAACAAGTTTGGTTACGACAGGCTGCGGCGTTTACGCGGCAGCTGCTTCGGCGGGAGCACCCGCGCCTTTTTTCTCCGCCAAAGCCGACAGCACGCGGGCCGTACGGGAAATGGGGGACTGCATCAAGCCCAACAACTGCGCCAACAGCACTTCCTTTGTGGGGATGCTGGCCAATTGCTTGACGCCGTTCACGTCCAGGGCCTTGCCGCCGTACGCACCGGCCCGGATCACCAACTTGTCGTTGGTTTTCGCGAACTCGGCCACCACCTTGGCGGCGGCCACTGCGTCTTCGGAAAAGCCGTAGATCAAAGGACCGGTCATCTGGTCGGACACAACTTCAAACGCGCTTCCGGCGACAGCACGGCGGGCCAGGGTGTTCTTCAACACACTCAGACTCACGCCATTGCTGCGCGCGGTGTTGCGCAGTTTGGTCATGTCAGCAACCGTGATGCCGCGGTACTCCGCGATCACGAGCGTTTGAGCTTTAGCGGCGAGGCCGGTCACATCACTGATGACCGCTTCTTTCTCACTGCGATTCAGACTCAAGGTCTACTCCTTAAAATGCGTTCGAAGGCAGATGCCATCTCACGCGCCACATTGCAGCGACCAACTGTCAACAGAACTCATATTCCATCTGCAGCGGGATCGCCATCTGCGTTGGCCCTGAGCCGTCAGGCGAACCATCAAGCTCTACGATTAAGCGTGGTTCCCCACGCACCAACGGTCTTGGATGACCTGCAACGACCTTTGGCCATTGCAGCCCACCACATCAGGCAGCGCTCGCACGCCGCCCGAATTCCTGCGATTACGCCGAGATGGACTGGGTGTCCACGCGAACACCCACACCCATGGTCGACGAGACCGCAACTTTGCGCAAATACACACCCTTGCTCGAAGCCGGCTTGGCTTTGGTCAGCGCATCGATCAGCGCAGCCAGGTTGCCCTTGAGCTTGTCCGCATCGAATGAACGGCGTCCGATGGTCGAGTGCACGATGCCGGCCTTGTCGACGCGGAACTGAACCTGACCTGCCTTGGCATTCTTCACGGCGGTGGCGACGTCGGCCGTCACCGTGCCCACCTTCGGGTTGGGCATCAGGCCGCGCGGGCCGAGGATCTGGCCCAAGGTACCGACCACGCGCATCGCGTCGGGCGCGGCAATCACGACGTCGAAGGGCATGTCACCGGCCTTGACCATGGCGGCCAGGTCATCCATGCCAACGATATCGGCACCAGCGGCCTTGGCTTCTTCCGCCTTTGCGCCCTGGGCGAACACGGCCACACGCTTGGTCTTGCCGGTGCCATTCGGCAGAACGACGGCACCACGAACGACCTGATCCGACTTCTTGGCATCCACGCCAAGTTGCACGGCAACATCGATCGATTCATCGAACTTGGCGTTGGCGCATTCCTTGACGATGCTCAGCGCATCAGCCAGCGGATACAGCTTGTTGCTGTCGACCTTGCCTTGCTGGGCTTTTTGTTTCTTGGTGAGCTTGGACATTTAGACACCCTCCACATTCACGCCCATCGAGCGCGCAGAACCTGCAATGGTCCGAACCGCAGCATCGAGATCCGCAGCCGTCATGTCTTTCATCTTGGTCTTGGCGATCTCTTCGAGTTGGGCGCGTGTGATCACGCCAACCTTGTCGGAGAGATCGCCAAGACCAAGATGAAAGACATGACGGCTGCGGATC
>NZ_JAKJEW010000055.1:0-13066 GCF_022705245.1 Candidatus Skiveiella danica
CTGACCAAGAAGCTCGAAGAACTGAAGAACCAGGCCCTTGAGCGCTTCGACCGCATCGCCACGCTGTTCGAGAAGGTCCACAAGATCTACGACAAGGAAGGCTATGGCACGCCGGCGTACATGAAGGCGCAGAAGGCCTTGTCGGACGAGCTGATGACGATCCGCTTCACCGCCAAGACCATCGAAAAGCTGTGCGACATGGTGCGCAACCAGGTGGACGACGTGCGCAAGAAAGAACGCGAACTGCGCCGCATCATCGTGGACAAGTGCGGCTACCCTCAGGACAACTTCATCGCCGACTTCAGCGGCCGCGACAAGGCCGGCAACCCGGCGCCCTCCCAGCTGCTGAACCTCAAGTGGATCGAAAAGCAGGCGACGGCCGGCAAGCCCTGGAGCGCGGTGATGGGCCGCAACATCCCTCCGGTGCAGGACCTGCAGCAGAAGCTGACCGACCTTCAGATGCGCGTGGTGGTGCCGCTGGACAAGCTGAAGGACATCAACAAGCGCATGAACGAGGGCGAAAGCACCTCGCGCGGCGCCAAAAAGGAAATGATCGAGGCCAACCTGCGCCTGGTGATCTCGATCGCGAAGAAATACACCAACCGCGGCCTGCAGTTCCTGGACCTGATCCAGGAGGGCAACATCGGCCTGATGAAGGCGGTGGACAAGTTCGAATACCGCCGCGGCTACAAGTTCTCGACCTACGCCACGTGGTGGATCCGCCAGGCCATCACCCGCTCGATCGCGGACCAGGCCCGCACCATCCGCATCCCGGTGCACATGATCGAAACCATCAACAAGATGAACCGCATCAGCCGCCAGCACCTGCAGGAGTTTGGTTTCGAGCCCGACGCCAGCGTGCTGGCCGAGCGCATGGAGATCCCGGAAGACAAGATTCGCAAGATCATGAAGATCGCCAAAGAGCCGATCTCCATGGAAACCCCCATCGGCGACGACGACGACAGCCACCTGGGCGATTTCATCGAGGACAGCGCCAACACCGCGCCGATCGAAGCCGCCATGCAGGCCGGCCTGCGCGACGTGGTCAAGGACATCCTGGACAGCCTGACTCCGCGCGAGGCCAAGGTGATGCGCATGCGCTTCGGTATCGAGATGTCCACCGATCACACGCTGGAAGAGGTTGGAAAGCAGTTCGACGTCACCCGCGAACGCATCCGGCAGATCGAAGCCAAGGCGCTGCGGAAATTGAAGCATCCCAGTCGCTCCGACAAACTGCGTAGCTTTATTGACACGATTTAGGGGAAAACCCCAGAGAATATTTGGACAGCCAGTAAACCGTTTGCTAAAGTGCGGCGTTGAGGTAGGACCCGATAGCCATTCTGGATAAGGGTATACAAGTCCTCTAGCCCAATATTCAAGGAAATCACATGAAACTCAAACTGACTCTGCTTGCCCTGATCGCAGGTGCCTCCATGGTTGCTCAAGCCCAGACGCCTGCCGCCGCTCCTGCTGCTTCCGGCGCCAAGGCTGCCGCGCCGACCCGCGCTGAAGTGAAGGCTGAAGCGACCGCCGCCAACAAGGCCGGCACGATCGACGCCTCCAACACCGCTGGCTCCAAGGTGGAAAAGCCCGTCAAGTCGGACAAGTCCCGCGCTGACGTGAAGAAGGACACCGCTGCTGCCAACAAGGGCGGCAAGCTGGACAATCCGGATGCGGACGGTTCTGGCAAGGTTGCCAAGCCCGTCAAGTCGGACAAGTCCCGCGCTGAAGTGAAGGCAGAAACCGCCGACGCGAACAAGAAGGGCGCGATCGAGAAGAACCCCGGTCAGCCGAAGAACTAATTCCTGACACCCGTCAGTGAATCCGCAAGGGGCCCCATCGGGCCCCTTGTTCTTTTTGGCGGCGCAGTCAACGCTACCGTGGGCAAGTGGGAATTCCCTGGCGGACCCTCGCAGGTGACTCCAGTAGGGTGCGCCGCCTGACTATCGCAAAGGTGACACGCGATGGCGGCAAGCTCTCAGATGATTTTCGCCTATGCCCCGCCGAAAACTCCGGCCAAACCCGCGAGAACACCATGAACAACGCCACTCTTTCTGCCTTCACATCCCTGCGCACCTTGCTGTCGCTGGCCCTCGCCAGCAATCTCCTGCTCGGCTGCGCCAGTGCCCCACAGGTTGAAATCCCGACTTCGGTGCCGGAGATCAGGCCTGGCATCCTGACCGGCTACCTGCCCCGCAACGCCTTGCCCGACAGCCTGGCCCTGCTGCCGCCACCGCCCGCGCCAGGCTCGGCCGCCCAGGCGGCCGATGAAGCGGCCTTCCTGGCCACGGTGCCCTTGCGCGGCACGCCACGCTGGGCGCTGGCCGCTCGCGATGCGAACCTGGTCTTTCCCAAGGCGGCTGACGCCTTTTCCTGCACCCTGGATGCGCCGATCGGCCCTGACACCACGCCCAACCTCTACATGCTGCTGCGTCGCAGCCTGACCGACGCCGGCCTGGCGACCTACGGAGCCAAGGACCACTACAAGCGCACCCGCCCCTTCGTCGCCAACAAGGCACCAAGCTGCACACCCGCCGAAGAAGCCATGCTGGCCAAGGATGGCTCCTACCCTTCGGGGCACGCATCGCTGGGCTGGGCCTGGGGCCTGATCCTGGCAGAGATGGCGCCGGAGCGTGCCAACGCGCTGGTGGCCCGCGGCCAGGCCTTTGGCCAGAGCCGCGTGATCTGTGGTGTGCACTGGCAGAGCGATGTCACCCAGGGTCGGATCATCGGTGCCGCCACCGTCGCCCGCCTGCATGCCGATCCGGTCTTTCGGGCGCAATTCGATGCCGCTCGGCAGGAACTCGCCGTCGTGCGGGCCAAGGGCCTGAAACCGGCCGGCGACTGCGCGGCCGAGGCCGCCGCCCTGAAACCCTGACCCCGCCTTCCCGTCCGCAGCCCGCGCAAGCCAGGCGCTGAGGGCGCGACGGCGCTGGACCACGGCGTGCGCAGTTCCTCCCAGGTTGGACGCGCCGAAGCCCGAGGTTTACACTGGCCTTCACACCCGCGAAGCCGGAGCCCCGGGTTGCAGCGATTCAACCAACCTGAGATACGCCGTCGATGAACTCCCCCAGGCCCAACAAACCATTCGCGATGATCCGCGAATTTCATCTGGCCGACTGGTTCACTCTGGCCAATGCCGTCTGCGGAACCGGGGCCCTGTTCTCGGTCATGACGTACCTGCAGACCTGGGATCTGCGCCACATCCAGTTCGCATGCGCCCTGGTGCTGTTTGCCCTGATTTTCGACGTGCTCGACGGCCGCATTGCGCGCTGGCGGCAGGTGTCTTCGGCGCTCGGACGGGAACTCGACTCGCTCGCCGACGTGATCTCGTTCGGCGTGGCGCCGGCCATGATCGCCTATGGCTGCGGCATGCAAGGCGCCTTTGACCGGATCATCCTGGTGTATTTCGTCGCCTGCGGCGTCTCCCGCCTGGCCCGCTACAACGTGACCGCGGAAGAGCTCTCCGGCGGAACCGGCAAGGTGAAGTATTTTGAGGGGACGCCGATACCGACGTCGATCTTTCTGGTGGCCTTGTTGTCGCTGGCCGCCTGGAACGGCTCGATTGGTCCGAACCTCTGGTTTGGCGAGGTCTGGATCGCCGGCTTCCGGCTCCACCCTCTGGTGCTGGTCTTTGCGCTGTCGGGATCGCTGATGATCAGCCGCATCCGCATCCCCAAGCTGTAAGCGGAAGGCGGCCGGCAGAACCCCACCTGCCGCCCTCACCGACCGGATCAGTTCAGGTCGTCATCTTTCCAGAACTTGCTTCCTTCGGCGGCGATGCCGACCTTGATGCCGTTCTTGGTGAGGGTATAGCTCAGTGCACCCGTTTGCTGGCCGGCAGCAGCACCTGCCGAAGAACCACCGGCGCCGGCCTGGACCGATCCCCCGATGCCACCCACCCAGCCTTTGGCGATGAAATCCGCCAGACCCTGGGCGGTGTTGAAGATGATCAGGGTTTCGGACCCGGAAAGGCCGATCTGGACGCCGGCGCTGGCCTGGGCCATGGACATGAACACGTTCTTCTTCGTCTTGTTGTCGTGGGCCACACCTTTGCCGCCGGCACCGCCGACCAGGAAGCTGATGCCCGCCGTGCTGAACACCGCATAACCGGGCGCCTTGCCAACAGCTGCCTTCAGGGCAGGGTCTTCCTTGTAGAACTTTTCCAGCGAGGCCTGCGTGGCCTTCAGGACTTCAGCCTGTTTTGCCGCCTTGTCACCTTGAGCAAAGGAATTGCCGCTGAGCAGCGACAGGATGACAGCCGCAGCGGCGAAAAATTGGTGGAGTTTCATGAAAGTCTTTCAGTAGTTTCGACATTGGATCGCACTGCATCGGCCGGATTGCCCGATCACGCGACCCTTGGAGTTTACGGGCTCCCCTGCCGCTGTCAAATCCGCGCCTCCACGACGGCGACACGCTATCCTTGGACCCATCCCGGCGCCATCACCGAGCCTCAGATTGCGCATTAGATCCACCGACTGCTGCCCAGCATGCACCCAACTCTGTACCGCCCCGCCCTTGTTTTGACCACCGCTCTGGCGGCCAGTCTGCACCTGCTCGGATGTGCGTCCGGCAACGCGGCCGACGCACCGCCCTTGCGTCTCGACGCAAGCAGCTGGGTCGTGGCTGCCCTGCGCGGGAGCGCGCTGGTCACCGGCCAGACCGTGACCCTGCGCTTCGAACAGGGCCGGGTCACAGGGTCCGACGGCTGTAACCGGTACAGCGCCGCTTACCGGCAGGACGGCCCGGCGGATCTCAGCATCGACCCGTCGACCCATATATCGACCCAGATGGCCTGCCCGCCGCCGGTCGAACAGATCGCCAGTTCCTACCGCCTGGCGCTGGCGCAAACCCGGAACGTCCGACTGGATGCCGGCCGCCTCGTGCTGCTCGATGGCAACGGCCAGAATCTGGCCACTTTGGAGGCACAGGCCACCGGCCTTGCCGGCAGCCAGTGGCAGGTGACGGCTGTCAACAATGGCCGCCAGGCCGTGGTCAGCGTTGCGCCGGGCTCCGAACTGCGTCTGCGGTTCGGAGCCGACGGCGCGGTCAGTGGTTCGGCCGGGTGCAACAGCTTTTCCGGCTCGTACCAGACCCACGGCGCCTCCGTCACCTTCGGTCCGGTCGCCACCACCCGCAGGATGTGCAACACGCCGGCGGGAGTGATGGAGCAGGAAGGCCAGTTCCTGAAGGCCCTGCAAAGCGCGACGGCATGGCGCCGCGAAGGTGACCGGCTGGAATTGCGCACCGCAACGGGCGCCCTGGCCTTGAGCCTGCAGGTATTGGAGGAAGGCCGGTGACGAACGGCCAAGCGCGGAGCGGGACCCTGGCAATTGCGACTACCATTGTCGGCCTTGCTGTCCATCCCGTCTCGGGGACCAGAAAGGTGATCCACCGATGATTCGCAACGCATCAAGCGCCTGCACCGTCACCGCCCGCCTGGCGGGCATGGCTGCGGCCTTTGCCGTTGCCGTCGGGCTGCTCGGCGCTTCCTTGCCGGCACGCAGCCAGGGCAGTGGGATGCCCACACTGCCCGGCCTGTCCAAACTGGCAAATTCAGGACCGCCCGGCATTGCGGCTTCCGCGGCAGGCACAGCCACTTCGTCGTTGAACCCTGACAAGGAGCGCGAACGCCTCAACAGCGAGCTCGTTGAGGTGCGTGGCTGGAACGATCAATTGAGCGACGGCGACACACCGGCCGCCGTGCCAGTCGGGATCTCCAAGGACGAGATCGCCCAGGCGGTGCGCAAGCTGACCCAATGGGCCATTGCGAACGAAGGCAGCCTGCGCGCCCTGGCTGGCATCCAAACCGCGCGCGCCGAGCTGGCCGCCATCCACGCCTTGGAGAGCGCCTGGAGTGGGCCCGGCGGCAAGCCGCCCTATTCGATCCTGATGGTCGACGACTGGGCTCGGGATGCGGAGTCCCGGCGCATCAAGATCGCGTCGATGGAAGCCACCAACCGCATGGGCGAGCGTGAACTGGTGCGCCTGGGCGAGGCATCCAAACAGGCGGGCAGCGCGGTGCGGCGCCTGGAAGAAGCGGCCCGGACCGCCAAGGTGCCGGACCAGGCGGCAGCCGCCTGGCGGGTCAAGGCCGCCCAATGGACGGAAAAGGCCGAGGGCGCCACCCTGGCCGCGATAGCCAATGACCGGCAATGGACCACGGACAAGATTGCCGTCGAGCAGGCGCAACTGGGGCTGTTGACGCGCAAGCTGGGTGCCGTGGCGGGTCAGGTGAGCTTCACCACCGAAGACCTGGAACAGATTCGCCGCATCGAGCAGACCCGCAGGGCCCACCTGGAAAAGGAAAGTGTCCAGGCCACGGCGGCCGTGCAGCAGCGCACCCGCGAATTCGAAGCCACCACCTTGGCGCTGCAGAAGCTGCGCGAGGCGCAGCCGGCCGCTACACAGGAGGCGCTGGACGTGGCCGAGGCCCGCCAGCGCGCGGCCCGCACCGCGCTGGACACCAGCCGGCGGGACATCGAGATGCTGGCCAATCTCGAATCGTTGACGACAGCCTCAGTGGGATTGTGGAAACTGCGCTTCGATGCCCTCAATGCCACCGACGCCGATCGCCGTCGGGAGGCCACGGCGGCACTGCGCAAAGGCCTCGAGGACACGCGGGTCTGGAAGACCTATGCCAGCGGGCAGATCGCGGTGGTCCAGTCGGAGCTGGGCGAGCAGGCCATCCGGCGGGAACGACTCGGCCAGTCGCCTGAAGTTGTCCGGTACGAAGCCGCCGCGACCGACTCACTGAACCAGCGCGCCCTTCGCATGCAGCAACTGGAAGACGAAATCGACCGCGTCGACCGCGCACTGCGCCGCTGGGTCGATGAGATCGGTGGCACGGTACGCGAACTCCCATGGAGCGAACGCGCCGCACTGGCCTGGAGCCAGATCCGCAGTGCCGCACGCTCGGTCTGGCAGTTCGAACTGTTCTCGGTCGAAGACACGGTCGAGCTGCAGGGGCAGAAAGTCAACGTCTCGCGCGGTGTGACCGTGGGCAAGAGCGTGGGCGCGGCTCTGTTGTTCATCTTCGGATACCTGATTGCGGGACGGCTGGCGCGGCGCCTGGAACGCACACTGACCCGTCACTTCGGCGTGGATCCCGCGCAGGCGCGCACCGTGCGCCGCTGGTCGCTGACCCTGGTGGGCTTCATCCTGCTGGTGCTGACGCTCAACCTGGCGCAGATCCCGTTGACCGTCTTCGCCTTCATGGGCGGTGCGCTGGCCATCGGCGTCGGCTTCGGCACGCAGACCATCATCAAGAATTTCATCAGTGGCCTGATCCTGTTGATGGAGCGCCAGATCCGGGTCGGCGACATCGTCGACATCGATGGCACCACCGGCACGGTCACCGAAGTCAACCTGCGCTCGTCCACCATCAAAAGCTTCGACGGCGTCGCCGCGATCGTGCCGAACTCGACCTTGCTCGAAGGCAAGGTGACCAACTGGACGATGAGCGACCCGAAGGTGCGGCGCATCGTTCGCGTCGGCGTCGCCTATGGCTCCCCCACGGACGAGGTGGCGCGGCGCATGCTGGAGTGCGCGCAGCGGCACGGGCTGGTCGTGAAGAGTCCGGAGCCGCAGGTGATGTTCGAGGACTTCGGCGACAGCAACCTGGTCTTCGGGCTGTATTTCTGGATCGACGTGCAAGCCGGAACCAGCGGACAGGTGGTCATGAGCGACCTGCGCTTCATGATCGAGAAGAGTTTTGCCGAAGGCGGCATCTCGATGGCCTTCCCGCAGCGCGATGTGCACCTTGATTCCCCCCGGCCGCTGCAAGTGGAACTGATTCGTCCGACCCCGTAACTCGACAAAAAATCAGGGCGAAAGGCGCGACGCCTTTTCGCCTGACGGTGGCAGCCGGCGACACCTCTGCTCGAACGTTTTCTTCCCGCAACGGCTCCGGACGCCTGCCCGTCTGCACCCACGGTGTGACGGCGAATCGAAGGATGGTCTCATTACGCTTCTGGATTCGCCCTTCAGATCCGGCAAGCGGCACCTTCATCCCGGATTTGCGCCAAATCAACCATTTCGCTCAATCACCGGGCCGGGTACCTGCCCATGATGCAAATCAATCCTATTCCCACCCTCGGATCCTACGATCAGCGCCGGTGAGTCATCCACAGCGGTGTGGCGCGGCGAATACTCCTTTTCGGCGCACGCAACCTGGGTCTGACCTGCGTTCCTGATCTGCGCTGGAGTACGAATGTGATACCGAACCCGAAGTCAAGACACGATTCCTGTCCCGTGCAGGGGCCCGACGCGCCAGCGCAAGCTGCGCCGGCGACCACCGCCCCATCCGTCACCTCCGGTTCGCGCCGCAACTTCCTGATCGGGGGCGGCATGCTCAGCATGTCCTCCCTGATGGGTGCCGCGGCGCTGATGACCCAGTCCGATGACCCGAAAGCCGCCACCTCATGGGCCGAGCACTTCCAGGGCAACTACCGGCTCATGACGCCGGAGGAAAAGGCCGAGGCCGCGGCGCGCCTGGCGCGACGCTATACGGCGCAGTACCGCAAGGATGTGACCGTGTCCACCACCGAGGCGGCGCCCGGCGTCCTCATGGGCTATGCGCTGAACATCCGCAAGTGCATCGGCTGCCGCCGCTGTGTCAAGGCCTGCGTCGAGGAAAACAACCAGTCCCGGGGGGAGAAGCCTGGGGAAAGCATCGAGTGGATCCAGGTTCTCAAGATGGAGCGTGGCGAATTCTCCAAGGACAAGATGGACAAGGGCTACCCGGAGGGCCTCGGCATCCAGGTGGGCGGCAACGCCTATTCCGCCGCCGGCCAGGTGCTCGAAGGCCAGTACCACTACGAGCCCGAGGCCGTTCCCGAGAAGGATTCCACCTACATGCCGATTGCCTGCATGCAGTGCGAGAAGCCGCCCTGTGTGAAGGTGTGCCCGGTGCGCACGACCTACCGCGAGGCCGACGGCCCGGTGGTGATCGACTACAACTGGTGCATCGGCTGTCGCATGTGCATGGGCGCCTGCCCCTACTGGGCGCGCCGCATCAACCTGACCACGCCGGTCCTTCCCAAGGAAGAGATGAACCCGGTGACGCACTACCTGGGCAACCGGCCGCGCATGCGCGGTGTGGTCGAGAAATGCCACTGGTGCCTGCAGCGCACGCGGCAAGGGCGCTATCCGGCCTGCGTCGAGGTCTGCCCGGTCGGTGCGCGCAAGTTCGGCAACCTGCTGGACCCTGAGAGCGAAGTCAGCCTCGTGCTCGCCCGCAAGAACGTGTTCCGCCTCAAGGCCGAACTCAATACTTTCCCGAAGTTCTTCTACTTCTACGATTGAGGAGCGGCATCGTGGTCAAACTCGTCAACTTCACCGTCGACTACATTCGCTATGTCGTCAAGGGCGGGACCAAGTTCTATGCCTGGATGGGCATCCTGGCGCTGTTGAGCGCGGGCGCTCTGTATGCGTTCTACCTGCAGAACACCGAAGGGCTGATCGTCACCGGCATGACCAGCCAGATCCATGACGGTCTGTACTTTGCCAATCTGGTGTTCCTGGTCGGCGTGGCAGCCGGCGCGGTGACCATCGTCTTCCCCGCCTATGTGTACCACCACAAGGCCATGCACGAAGTGACGGTGCTCGGCGAGATGCTGGCGATCTCGGCGGTCTGCATGGTCATGCTGTTCGTCTTTGCCCACATGGGGCGCCCGGACCGGCTCTGGCACATGCTGCCGTTCATCGGCATCTACAACATGCCGGGCTCGATGCTGGCCTGGGACGTGATCGTGCTCACCGGCTACCTGATCCTGAATTTCGCCTGCGGGTTCTACTACCTCTACGCGAAATACACGGGCACCCCGGTGAACAACCGGATCTTCATGCCGCTGGTGTACATCTCCATCGTCTGGGCGTTGAGCATCCACACCGTCACCGCCTTCCTGATCGCCACCATGCCCGCACGGCCGATGTGGTTCCACAGCATGATGCCGATCCGCTTCATCACCACGGCGTTTGCGGCGGGGCCCTGCCTGATCATTCTGGCGTTCATGATCATCCGCAAGAACACGAAGATGTGGATCCAGGACAGCGCCATCAACCTGCTGGCCGACATCATCACCTGGTGTCTGGGCATCGCCCTGTTCCTGACGATGTCGGAAATCGTCGTGGAGCTGTATGCGCGCACCGAACACGCCAACGGCCTGTACTACCTGATGTTCGGCCTGCACGGCCTGACCAGCCTGGTGCCCTGGTTCTGGAGCTCGCTGGTCCTCATGATCGTCGCGTTCGTGATGTTCCTGATTCCCGGCGTGCGCCGCAACTACAAGCTGCTGCCCATTGCCTGCGTGCTGGCCTTTGTCGGCATCTGGATCGAAAAAGGCATGGGCCTGATCGTGCCCGGCTTCATCCCCTCGCCGATCGGTGAAGTCACCGAATACCACCCCACCCTCATCGAATGGGTCATGACCTTCGGCAACTGGGCCATCGGCTTCCTGATCCTGACCATCCTGCTCAAGGGTGCCATCGGCATCCTGACCGGCGAGCTCAAACTGGGCGGCAGCCAGGCCGCCAGGCCTGCCGGGCTGTCCGGACGCCCCCACACCGCCCCCAGCGCATGAAGGGGAGGCTGACATCATGAAGAAACTGACCTCTGGTTCATTGATTCTGGCCCTCGGCTGTGGCCTGCTCTCAGCCGCGCTGGCCCAGACGGCGCCCGCTGCCCCAGCCGCTGCGGCATCCGCCGCACCGGCCACTCCAGCCCCCGAAGTGACCTGCTTCGAAAGCCGCAAGGGCGCGTCCGAAGTGGTGAAGAAAGACCTGAGCCCCGGCCTTCCCAATGTGAAGTGCTCCTCGCGAACCGGTGCCGTGCTCTGGTGGGGTGACCCCTTCGACGGCACCGTGCCCATGGGCGACGTGCCGCTGTTGACCAAGATCCCCGCTGGCAAGGCCGTCGTCAAGCCCCGCACCGAGAAGCTCAACCTGCTGGCCGCCTGCGGCACCGGCTGCCACAACGGCGTGATTCCGCCCACGCTGCCGACGACCAAAAAGCCCACGCCGATTCCCACCATGGAAGCCATGCTGCCGGACGCGAAGAACTTCCAGCACGGGCGCGGCGGCATCTGGTGCCTGGACTGCCACCACACCACGCAGCGCAACAAGCTGGTTGACAACTTCGGTGACCCGGTCAGCTATGACCAGCCGCAGCTGCTGTGTGGCAAGTGCCATGGCGACAAGCTGCGGGACTGGCGCGACGGCATCCACGGCAAGCGCATCGGCGAATGGGCCAGCACCGGCAAGAAGCGCTGGTTCACCTGCACCGAATGCCACAACCCGCACAACGTCCAGGATGGCATGAGAAACCGCGGCTTCATCCAGATCGCACCGGAGGCGCCGCCGCAGCTGCCCCACGGCATGATCGACGCCAAACACGAACTCCGGCATGGCGTCGCCCACTGAGCCAACGCCCACACCGGACGATCCGGACCTGGCCCCCGTCGTCGGCCAGGGCCGGGGCGACCCGACCTGGATCGCCCCGGCCCTGACCGCGTCGGAAAAAACCCGCCACGTCGGCAAGACCAACGTCTTCTTCGGCCCGCCGCTGGCCATCCTCTCGGACGGACAGAAGAACACGCTGGAGATCAGCGGCAAGCTCAATCGCACCGCCGAGCGCTATCTGGAGATCCTCCAGTGGCATGGCCTCACACTCACCGAGCCCGAGCGCCAGTGCCTGGCCCACATCTGCCACATCGGCTTCATGTCGCCGCTGGAGATCCGCGAACTGCCGATGGAAGTCACGCTGACGCGCTTCACCTGTGAAGGGCTGGACAAGCCCGCGCTGGCAGCCAAACTGGAGGCCGCCAGCTTTGCCGACCTGGTCGCCGTGGTGGAGTCGCTGGGCTTCTGAGCCCGCTGCCGCGTGCCCGTAAGATCCGCGCCATGAACCCGTTTCCCTGGGACCCGGCCTACGCCGTGGGCCATGACACCCTCGACGCGCAGCACCAGCACCTGCTGGCGCACTGCGCCGCGCTGGCGAATCCGGACGAGCCGGCGCAGGCCGGATTCCGGCACCGGCTCCAGGCGCTGCTGGCGCTGGCGGACGAACACTTCACCACCGAAGAAGCCGTGCTCAGCCAGTGCGCCTACCCCGACCTCGACGAACTGCAGGCCGAGCGCCAGGAGTTTGCCGACCTGGTGGCCGATCTCGTCACGCCGGAACACTTCAACCCTGACGAGCTGCAGCGCTTCCTCGGGCTCTGGTGGGTGGGCCACATCATGGGCTCGGCCGAGACCATGCGCCTGTTTCTGGCGCCCCGAAACCCCTGATCCACGCCTCCAGCGGGCTCCCGAGAGGCATTTTCAAGAGAAAATGGCCTCATCCCGGCGCAGAATGGTCATAGTCTGCTATCAATAAAGGAATAAAAAAGCCCGCCGGCTGGCGGGCTTTTTCCGTGGGAGACGGCGCTCAGGCCTTCTTGGCCACCAGCGTCAGGATGTCATAGCTGGCCACCAGCTCGCCGTGCTGGTTTTTCACTTCCACGTCCCAGGCCACCACGCCCTGGCCGTTGCCGTTGGCATCCTTCTTGTTGCGGTCGATCTTGCGCTTGCAGGTCAGGCGCACCTGGATGCTGTCGCCGATCGCCACCGGCTTGACGAAGCGCAGCGTGTCCAGCCCGTAGTTGGCCAGCACAGGGCCGGGCTCGGCCACGACGAACAGGCCGGCCGCATCCGACAGCACCAGGTAGCCGTGCGCGATGCGCTGGCCGAAGGGTGAGGCCTTGGCGGCTTCGTCGTCGAAGTGCATGTAGAACATGTCGCCGGTGAGGTGGCCGAAGGCGTGCACGTCCTCGTCGCGGATCACGCGTGCGGGGGTGAGCAGCGACTCGCCGATCTGGATCTCCTCGAAGTGTCGGCGGAACGGGTGCACGCCGGTCTCCAGCACCTTGGCGCCGCGCACGTATTCGCGCGTCACGGCCGTCAGCATGGTGGGCGAGCCCTGCACGGCCGCGCGCTGCAGCAGGTGGGTGACGGCGCGCAGGCCGCCCAGCTCTTCGCCGCCACCCGCGCGGCCCGGGCCGCCGTGCTTGAGCACCGGCAGCGGCGA
>NZ_JAKJEW010000056.1:0-12604 GCF_022705245.1 Candidatus Skiveiella danica
GCCTGATACCTACGGGCTTGTCGTTGCTCTGTGGATTCGCCACCGGATGCGCTCTCAGCCACCACGGGCGCGGGGCTTGCTTCAGCATCATCAAGTTCATGCTCCAGCGCGTCTTCGTTGTCGTGGTACTCAATGGTTTTCAGCCTTTCGAGAATTTCGAGCATCCTGGCTTTTCGCTCCGCTTCTGCCTTATCTGCAGGCCTGGACTCTGACGGTGTTGCAGCCACCAAAGTTTCGGCTTGGTTGTCCGGCATGCCTTCCATTACGACCGCACACATGGCCGGACGAATGTACGTTGTGAAATCAAGTTCACGCCACTTTTCCAAGGCCGTTAGCCCGTCATTTATGAAGGCTGCATGCGCTCGGCTTATCGGCGTATTGACCCCATTGCCATCCACTTCTGTGGGAACGGACGACGCGAGGATACGGAAACGGCCATCCCAATTCCGCGCATGAAACTTTTCAAGGTCTTCTTTCCATACGAACACGCCGGCCGGGAGCAGGGGCAGCGACTCTTCTCGCCACCGCTGATAGCCCGCCTCACGGGGCAGCCCGGTATGTTCGATTTTCTCGCCGAGCCCGCGTAATGCCCGAACTGCATCACCTTCCCACCATCCCCTTTTGAGTGGCTTTACTTGGTCGTTTTCGAGGTAAAACGCCTGGAGCTCTCCGCATATGAAGCCACGCAGCACTTCATCGTCCGCGAGAGTTTGAGCAACAACGTCAGGGGAAAAGAAGTTCCAGTTGGTGAGCAGCGGAATCGCCCGTACCGGAATGGCCTTACGGGGATGACCGTTTCGGTCTTTTATTAAAAAAACGAGATTCACGGCAGCACCCCTTCCCGGCGCCCTTCAATAGATGCCCCAGCAGTCGGGTGAAGGTGTCCCGCTTTTCGGTTCGCGGGCCTAGCTGGGGCGAATGGGTCAGGCGTGTGTCTGGACCCAGCTTTTCAGCGCGTCATTGATGCGGGTCTGCCAGCCGTCACCGGATGCCTTGAACTTCTCCAGCACGTCCACGTCCAGGCGCAGGGTGACTTGGGTCTTGGTGCCGCTGCCCAGCGGGCGCCCACGACGCACCAGCGGTTTGACGGTCTCCCACTCGGCATCCGTGAGGGGGACAGCGTCGGGGTCGGCGTTGGCGGCCGCGGTGACGATGGCGTCTTCCTCTGGCGTGGGCAGTTGCAGCACGCGCCCACTGCGGGTCTTAATCGTTTTCGGCATAGCGTTTGACCTCTCGCGTGTTGGCTTTTCTCAAACTGATGATGCGACGCTCGGTCGGCTGCTCGGGTGGGCGGTCCACAAAAGCCACGAAGAACAACCGGTCACCCAACGGGGCGAGCCCTGACATCCGCACCTCGCCGTAGTCTCGCCGCTGGTCTTGCCAGGACAGCATGTCGCTCCACTCCAGCCGCAGGGCCAGCGCCAGTGACAAGCCGTGCTTGACCACGTTTGCCGCGTCCTTGCCCGGGTCGAACGTCACATCCATAGTTATTGTAGTTACGTTTAATTGAATCGCAAGGATTATTCGTCGTTACGAAATATCAACCCGCCACCAGTGCCAGCTTGCCCGACGCCGCAACGGGAACGAAGGGCACGCCGGCCTGCCGCAGAATCCACGCCTCTATCTTTTCGTGGTGAACGCGCAGCAGGTCGAGCGGGCGCACGGTGTAGTGCTTTTCTGCGGTCGCGCTGGGCTTGTGCCCCATGATTTGCGCAACAACCCCTGCGGGGATTTCAAGCCACTCGGTCAGAGACTTGAATGAACGACGCAGGCCATGCAGGGTAAGTCCTTCCAGACCAGCCACGGCGCAGGCTTGAACATGATGGTTGCGGGGAACGGTCAGCATGCCCGAGGCGGCGGTTGCGCTGGAGAAAACCCACTCGCTGCGCCGCGGCAACCCGGCCAGCAGTTGCGACACATACGGCGTCAGCGGAATCACGCGCTCACCTTCGACCTTGTCGCGGATGGTGATTCCTCGCCACTGGGTATTCAGGTCACTCCAGCGCATTGCCAGCACTTCGCCAGGCCTCGCCCCGGTCAACAACAGGATTTGCAGGTAGGCGGCTGTAACTGGGTTGCCAATCTGCCGCACAGCGGCAAACCAGGCGGGCAATTGCTCACGCATCAAGGCATCCTGCTTCACGCCTGCCTTTCCCAACGCCTCCCGAGCCTTCTTGGTCTTGGCCGGGTTGACGCCTGCAAGCGCAGAAACATACTCCGGCTGCTCCGCACACCAAGCCAGAAACGCCTTGAGACACCGCCACGCCAACCGGGCGGACGTGGGCCGGGTCTTGGCTTCTTTGCTGGCCCACGCCTCGACCGCGGCGTTATTGAGTTCGCACAGCGGTAGGCACATCAGCGAGTGGAGTGGACCGGCAACGGTCACGCCTCGGCCGCGAGTGCCACGCCGTGCAGGTACACCGCCTGGCTGCACCAGCCGTCCATGGTCCGCATGGTGGCGCACACCCCAGTGCGGCCGTCGGGCCTCAAGATAGGCCGACCACACCTCCCCCACTGTCACAGCCTGGGCGGCGGCAGCGGCCTTGCTGGCGACTTGGGCTGCTTGCTGCTCACGCTCAACCTCACGGGGGTCCGTACCGGCGTCCACCATCATCTTCAGACCTTGGGCCTTCGTGCGGGCGGCATCCAGGCTCCAGTCAGCTGCGGTGCCGATGTTGAGTCGGATGGTGGCACCGTTCAGGCGCGACTCGAAGACGTAGGTTCTGCGTCCTGTCGGCGTCACCCGCAACGCCAGCGCCGTGGCTTCGGTGTCCCATAGGAAAGCCTGGGACTTACCCGGCGGGCAGGAGAAGTCTGCAACCCGCCCTGCGGTCAAACGAACCCGGCTTTTCTGTCCACTCATGGAACCCCCGGAAATCTGTAGGCAATTTGTAGGCAAATTCGATGGATTCACCCATGCACAAATCAACAGTACTACAGAGAAATACCGCTGTAACTTGTTGATTTTTATAGATTGTACCAACAAGGATCAACAGGTACAAATCCTATATTTTTCCGACTGTTAATCCGTAGGTCCCTGGTTCGAGCCCAGGTCGAGGAGCCACCTACTAGAAACGAATCAAGCACTTAGCGCGAAAGCGTTAGGTGCTTTTTTCATGTTCAAGGCGATGGTGGTCGTTGCCGACGCTGCGGCTTCCTGGTCGCTGCTTTGGGCGCGATCACGGCACGGGCGGATTTGTCCGACAGCTTGGCAACATAGTGATCCAAAGCCCAGCGGGTCTTGGTCTGCTCGCTCTTGTCGCGCTCGGCGCCCATCTCGGCCAAGTAGGCCATGAAACCACCGACTGCGGCTGCGGCTTGCGCCGCAGGTGCCTTGATGGAGACTTCCAGGAGTCGCTCGCCGTCCTCGCGCTGCCAAAGTTCGGCAGAAACTGGCCAGGGACAGGCGGGATCTTCGAAACTCCAGCGCTGAGCCATCAACGGCCCCAGGACAGCGAGCTTGCTGAAGTCGATACGCTGGCCCGTCATGGCCACGATGAATTCTTCCTGGTCTTGGGTAAATGCCGCTGCGATGGGCTTTTTCCCGACAGCGACGCGCTTGATCAGCCCGGGGGCAACCTTCATTGAAAACGATGCTGACTTGACCAGGCTGGTTTCGCTGGCATCTGCCTCGATCTTGAAGTTATGGAACTTGCGCCATTCACCGCCCACTTCGGCCGGATTGACCGGCCGGAACTTCACCGTGCTGTCGTGTTCGTCCCCGACTGTGCGGCGTGCCCGTGCAATGATGCCGGCCCCCAGAAGCGCCAAGTCGGGCGTATCGAAGAAGTAGATGTAGCGCTCTTCGTCATTCCTGGCGGTAAGGCCGAAACGCGCAAGCGCCCCATCGATCTGATGATCCGAAATGGTCGCCTTGAACTCTATTGACTCGGCCCCCTCGATCGCTCGAGCCACCTTTCCTTGTGTTGCGGCACCTCGCTCCATCGCCAGACTCCCTTCAAGTGAAACTGACAATTAACAGGGCGCACCTACTTGTCACGCGGAGCGGACTGATCAAGGCAAACGCCAAAAAAAGGCCCTTCTGCACCCTCAGACCCACCCAACAAGCGAGGCGTTCACCGGGCTTGCGAACGGCCTGTCCGCTGGGCCTTCGTTCAGGGCAGCGTAACCCCCAACGTCACCATCAGCCCCGAGTTGCCAAAGAGCACCAGTTCGCTGCAGACGCGCTTGTAACAGTAGCCCACCGACGGCAGGATCGCCGGGGCCACGCCGGAGCTGTTGAAAGGGATCTTGTTCTGGTATTCGCCTTTGTACCCGTGGAGCGCGCCCGCTGTAATCTTGAAGTACAACGGCTGGAGTTCATCGAACGGACGCACCAACCATCCGCCATAGAGATACTGGGATGACTGACCGAAGGAATTCGCGAACAAGGCCAGCCCTGCCAGCCATTGTCCCCCGGCCGCGAAGCTGTTGAAGCGCCACTCCAGGTTCAACAGGTTCTGCTGGTTGACGTGCTCGGGCGTGGGGTTGTAGTGGAGGGTGTAGACGCTGGTCTGAAGGTAGAAGCGATCGGTGCGCCAAGGCTCGGGAGCGTCCCATGGGGATACCTCTGCCGAAGTCGCCGTTGCTTGAGCCTGCGTTTGCGCTGCCACCGGTCCGGACAATCCCAAGCAGAGGGCCCATGCCCCCGCAAGGCAGGCCAGCCAGCGGTTTCCATGGCCTTGGCGCGCCTGCAGTGGCACCTGTTTGTTTTGTCCGATTTTCCCCATGGAGTCCGCCAAAAAAATGCAGAGCCTACCATGGCGACGCGATCATCAAAGGCCTCGCCGAAATGGGCAAGCTACGCAGTCAAGAACACCTCGGTTTGAAACGATAAACTGACACCTCGACCGCAACACCTCCTGCCCTGTCTCCAGCGACCTCCACTTTTTGATGGCCCTTGCGCAACAGACCCCTCATGAATTGCCATGGTTGCGGGCGGGAGATCCCTTTCCGCCTGTTTCGCTAGCCTTGGATTCAACGGCTCCTGCCCCCGGCCTACTGGCAGCCGGCGGCGCCCTCGACGTGGGAACCCTCGTACGTGCCTACAGTGCGGGAGTCTTCCCCTGGTTCAGCGCCGGACAACCCATCCTGTGGTGGAGCCCCGATCCGCGCATGATGATGCAGACCAGCCAATTCAAGCTGCATCGCTCCCTGCGAAAAAGGATCAACCAGTTTGCCATCGACCCCGCGTGTGAGATCCGTGTGGACAGCGCATTCGACCAAACCATCGAAGCGTGCGCGACGGTACACCGGCCGGGTCAATCGGGCACCTGGATCGTCCCGGACATGGTGTCAGCCTATCAACGCCTGCATGTGGCGGGTTACGCCCACAGCATCGAAACCTGGATAAACGGCAAACTGGTGGGCGGCTTGTACTGTGTCGCCATTGGACGGGCCGTATTCGGTGAGTCGATGTTCAGCCTGGTTCCGGACGCTTCCAAGCTGGCGCTTGCGGCACTGATCGCGTTCTGTCGCCATCACGGTATCGAATGGGTCGACTGCCAGCAGAATACCCGCCACCTCGCCTCCCTCGGGGCACGCGAGACGGCGCGATCGGACCTGGTGCGCTACGTCCGCACGGCTATCACCCAACAGCCCCCGGAATGGCGATTCGAGCCATACTTGTGGGGCGAACTCATAGTCTGCGAAAAGGTCATGACATGACGCACCTCAAAGACCTGCCGCTTCACACCTTGCAGTTCTATGCGACAGCGGCCTACCCGTGCAGTTATTTGCCTGAGCGGATGGCGCGCTCTCAGGTGGCCACGCCCAGTCACCTGATCCACAACGAAGCCTATTCCGGCCTCGTTCTCAATGGGTTCCGGCGCAGCGGTATGTTCACCTACCGGCCCCATTGCGACGGCTGCTCGGCCTGCGTTCCACTGCGCGTGCGGGTCGATGCCTTTCAGCCTGACCGCAGCCAGCGGCGCTCCTGGAAGCGCCACCGGACTTTGCAGGCCCGCGTACTCAAGCTGTGCTTTGTTCCCGAACACTACCAGTTGTACCTGCGATATCAGAACCGTCGCCACGAAGGCGGCGGGATGGACCACGACAGCATCGATCAATACACCCAGTTTCTGCTGCAAAGTCGTGTGAATTCCCGCCTCGTCGAATTCCGCGAGCCGCGGGATGACGGCACACCCGGCCCGTTGAAGATGGTGTCCATCCTGGACGTCCTGAACGATGGTCTGTCCGCGGTCTACACCTTCTTCGAACCCGAGCGAGGCACCAGCTACGGAACCTACAGTGTCCTGTGGCAAATCGCCCAGGCTCAGCAATTGCGATTGCCTCACCTCTATCTGGGTTACTGGATCGACCAGAGTGAAAAGATGAACTACAAGGCTCGATTCCGGCCTGCCGAAATAATGCAGCACGGAGAATGGACGGCGTTCTCATCCGACAACTGAGCTCGGTGAACTGAACAACCTCGGATTTCACAAGGTAAAATTCCGTCCGGAAACTTCCTTTGGATCTATGCGAAAAACCGAACCCGGCGTTGTCGTCACCCCGACCATTCAAGTCATCGAGCGCATGTTCGCCCTGATCGACGTTCTGGCCTCCCGTGAAGAAGCGATTTCGCTGAAGGAGATCAGCGAAAAGACCGGCCTTCATCCCTCGACCACTCACCGCATCCTCAATGATCTGGCGACCGGTCGGTTCGTGGACCGCCCGGAAGCGGGCAACTATCGGCTGGGCATGCGTTTGCTGGAGTTGGGCAATCTGGTCAAGAGCCGGCTCAATGTCCGTGACGCTGCGCTGGGGCCGATGCGCGAGCTCCACAACCTGACCCAGCAGCCCGTGAATCTGAGCATGCGCCAGGGTGATGAGATCGTGTATGTCGAGCGCGCCTACAGCGAGCGATCCGGCATGCAGGTGGTTCGCGCCATCGGTGGACGGGCACCGTTGCACCTGACCTCGGTTGGCAAACTCTTTCTCGCAGCCGATGAACCCCAGCGGGTGCGGGCCTATGCCACGCGCACGGGCCTGGCAGGACACACCCGCAACAGCATCACGCAGTTGCCCGAACTGGAGCGCGAACTCTCAAGGGCACGCCAATACGGCATTGCACGCGACAACGAAGAGCTTGAACTCGGCGTTCGCTGCATGGCAGCGGGCATTTACGATGATCAAGGGAGATTGGTGGCCGGGCTCTCCATCTCGGCCCCTGCAGACCGCCTCGACGACAGCTGGATGAGCAAGCTCCAGGCGACCGCTAACGAAATTTCTTTGGCTCTGGGCTACAGGCGGGCCCCTGGCGCATGAACGTCAGCTGCTGATGCGACGGGCATCGGCCGCGACAACCGAGCCACTCTCAACCCACCGACGCACCCGCTCGGCGTCGGCAAGGCGACTGAACTTGCCGGCGGAATCCAGAAACACCATGATCAGCTTGCGCCCGGAAACCTTTGCCTGCATCACGAGGCACTGGCCTGCTTCAGAGATATAGCCGGTCTTCTGAATACCGATGTCCCATGAACGGCTGTGCACCAGTCGGTTGGTGTTGTTGAATTGCAAAGTCCGGTTGCCCACCTCAACCTCATGGCCGGGAGAGGTTGTCAGCTCGCGCAGTTTGGGCTCCATGTAGGCCGTTGCGACCAGGGTGGCGAGGTCCTTTGCGCTGGACTGGTTCTTGCTGGACAGGCCGGTCGGCTCCACGTACCGGGTATCTTTCATCCCAAGGGCCTGCGCACGTGTGTTCATCAGTCCGACAAACGTGTTCAGCCCGCCAGGATAGGTGCGCCCCAGCGCATGCGCTGCACGGTTTTCACTGGACATCAGCGCAAGGTGCAACAACTCGCCACGGCTCAGCTGAGCGCCCACCTTGAGACGGGAACGACTCCCCTTCTCCGTATCGACGTCGTCCTGGCTGATCACGATCATTTCGTCCATCGGCAGGCGAGCCTCTGTCACGATGAGACCGGTCATCAACTTGGTCAACGAGGCAATCGGCAGCACCGCGCTGTCGTTCTTGCTGAAAAGGACCTCGCGCGTGTCCTGATCCATGACCAGGGCGACGCTCGATTTGAGGTCCAGGGGGTCCGATGCGCCATGCAAACCAGCCAGTTGTCCAAACGAGGGTTTTACCGGGACCGCCGCTTGCACCACCGGCCTGCGCTTCTGGCTCCCCGCGCTCTTGCCTGAAGAGGCCACGACGGTCTTCTTGGTTGTCTTGCTGGTTGTCTTGCTGGCCGAAGCGGACCTGTTGGCCTCGCTGGTCTTGCGGCTTGCGGCCGAAGCAGGCGCGGATGCCAACCCGGCAATGAAACAGAGAGCAACCAGTGCAGCAAACAGACGGTTCATCGGTTGTCTTCGGTAATAGTACGGTGGACGCAGCCCCGCTCGGATCAAGAAATCCGAATTCGGTCGGCGCAGTGTATCCATTTAGGAAAAGTCGCGCAAGATCAGCAACTTGCGCGACATTCCTGATAAGTTACTGGGATTATAGGTAGTTACCCTAGCCCTGAGCGGCCACGCGATCAGCTTTGCTCTGTAACTTGTTGAGAGCATGCAGATAAGCCTTGGCTGAAGCCACGACGATGTCAGGATCCGCCCCGACGCCATTGACCACCCGGCCGCTGTTTTGAAGCCGCACCGTCACCTCGCCCTGGCTCTCGGTCGAACCGCTGATGGCATTCACTGAATACAGGACCATTTCGGCGCCGCTCTTCACATGGGTTTCAATGGCTTTGAGGGACGCATCCACCGGCCCGTTGCCGTCCGATTCGCCTCTGACCTCGCGGCCGTTGACCGTGAAAACAATGGTGGCATGAGGCCGTTCCCCAGTTTCGCTGTGCTGTGACAGGGAAACAAACCCGAACTGCTCCTTCTCACTGGTCACACTCTCGTCGCTGACCAGCGCCAGGATGTCTTCATCAAAGATCTCGC
This sequence comes from Candidatus Skiveiella danica, assembly GCF_022705245.1. Classification (NCBI taxonomy): domain Bacteria; kingdom Pseudomonadati; phylum Pseudomonadota; class Betaproteobacteria; order Burkholderiales; family Comamonadaceae; genus Candidatus Skiveiella; species Candidatus Skiveiella danica. Next base: position 8,890 of record NZ_JAKJEW010000056.1, read on the forward strand.
TCTTGCGATCGGCCAATTCCTTGAAGCGGGCGAAGGCCGTGTTGATCTCGGATTCACTGTCGAGGCTGACCCCCAGCTCCTGCAGGCGCTGCTTGAAGGCGTTGCGGCCGCTGAGCTTGCCGAGAACGATCTTGTTGGCGCTCCAGCCCACGTCTTCCGCTCGCATGATCTCGTAGGTGTCGCGCGCCTTCAGCACGCCGTCCTGGTGAATGCCCGAGGCATGGGCGAAGGCGTTCGCACCGACGACCGCCTTGTTGGGCTGAACCACGAATCCGGTGGTCTGGCTGACCATCCGGCTGGCGGCGAGAATATGCTGGGTATCGATACCGATATCGAGCCCGAAATAGTCGCGCCTCGTCTTGACGGCCATGACGACCTCCTCCAGCGAGCAATTGCCGGCACGCTCGCCCAGGCCATTGATCGTGCACTCCACCTGCCGCGCCCCGCCAATCTTCACACCGGCCAGTGAATTGGCCACCGCCATGCCAAGGTCGTTGTGGCAATGCACCGACCAGATGGCCTTGTCGGAATTGGGAATGCGTTCGCGCAGGGTCTTGATGAAATTGCCATACAACTCGGGAACGGCATAGCCCACGGTATCCGGCACATTGATCGTGGTGGCGCCCTCGGAAATCACGGCCTCGAGCACCCGGCACAGGAAATCCATGTCGCTGCGGTATCCATCCTCCGGGCTGAATTCGACGTCACCGACCAGATTGCGCGCAAACCGAACCGCCAGCTTGGCCTGCTCGAACACCTCGTCTGGCGTCATGCGCAGCTTTTTTTCCATATGCAAAGGCGATGTGGCAATGAACGTGTGAATGCGCGCACTGTTGGCACCCTTCAGAGCTTCGGCTGCACGGGAGATATCCCGGTCGTTGGCGCGCGAAAGCGAGCAGACCGTTGAGTCCTTGACGGCATTCGCGATGGCCTGAACCGCTTCAAAGTCGCCATTCGAGCTGGCCGCAAATCCCGCTTCGATGACGTCCACCCGCAGGCGCTCAAGCTGGCGCGCGATGCGCAGTTTCTCGTCGCGGGTCATGGAGGCCCCCGGCGACTGCTCGCCGTCGCGCAAGGTGGTGTCGAAAATGATGAGTTTGTCAGCCATGGGAGAACTCCTGTTTCAATGAAACCCGCAACATGAAATACCTGACATCCAAAGCAAAAGGCCCGTTGCGGGGGCAAACGGGCCTTTTTGGAAATGGCGCGCGTGCGCTACCGTCTCCGCCCGGTCGGGTGTAGCAGTAGCGATGTCAGCATAAAAACCATTCGCACACTTTAGCACAAGCTCGCACGATTCGCGAAACAGGCTGGGCCATTGCCGCGCCGTCACTTGTGCAGACCGCGCTCGTCGGGTTCATCCGTTGATGTGCTGATCACACTGGTCTGCACACCCTTGAGCTTGCGCCAGCCATAGATCACGTAACCACTGAACCCGTAAATCACGAACACGCCGAACATGACGGCCGGCGGGTGGATGTTGATCACCGCAATGCCCAGCGCAATCAGCACGATCGCGGCGAACGGGACGCTCTTCTTCATCTGCACGTCCTTGAAGCTGTAGAACGGCACGTTCGTCACCATCGTCAGGCCGGAATAAAGGGCCAACGCAAACATCGGCCACGCGACAGCCGGGCCCCGGATGTCAGCATCCGTCATGATCCAGATGAAGCCGGTCACCAGCGCGGCAGCGGCCGGCGACGGCAGCCCCTGAAAGTAGCGCTTGTCGACCACTGCCGTGTTGACATTGAAGCGCGCCAGACGCAGCGCCGCACAGGCGCAATAGACAAAGGCGGCAATCCAGCCCCAGCGCCCCAGCCCCTTGAGGGCCCACTCATAGGCAATGAGCGCCGGTGCGGCACCGAAGGAGACCATGTCCGACAAGGAGTCCATCTGCTCGCCGAACGCGCTCTGGGTGTTGGTCATGCGGGCCACCCGACCATCCAGGCTGTCCAGCACCATGGCACAGAACACCCCCACGGCCGCGTAGTCGAAACGCCCGTTCATGGCCATCACGATGGCATAGAAGCCTCCGAACAGCGCGGCCAGGGTGAACAGATTGGGCAGGATGTAAATGCCCTTGCGCCGCTTGCGCACCACCACGCCCGATGGCTCCAGAGCTTGCTTTTCAGTCTCTTTATGCATGTTTTATGCCAAATCCCAGCGTCAAATGGTCGTATATCGCTATCAATTTGATATTTCCAACGGCAGGCGGAAAGCAAACCGACGCCACGATCCCAGCCCAACATGCCAGTGCCCGAGGATGGCGCCTTCTGGCCGGCTCCCTGCTTTCCCTGCCATCCCGAGTGTATGCCGCCTTGCCGGCACGCCCACCAAGAACAAAGGCCACCCGGGTGGCCTTTGCGATTCCTTCAGCAGGCGAAGATCAGTTGCGGGTCTGGTCAACCAGCTTGTTCTTGGCGATCCAGGGCATCATGGCGCGCAACTGGGCTCCCACCACCTCGATCTGGTGCTCCGCCGTCAGGCGGCGGCGCGCGGTCATGCTGGGATAGCCGGTGCGGCCCTCCAGGATGAACATCTTGGCGTATTCGCCGGTCTGGATCCGCTTGAGCGCGTTGCGCATGGCCTCGCGGCTCTGCGCATTGATGACCTCGGGGCCCGTCACGTACTCGCCATACTCGGCATTGTTCGAGATGGAGTAGTTCATGTTGGCAATGCCACCTTCGTAGATCAGGTCCACAATCAGCTTGAGCTCATGCAGGCACTCGAAGTAGGCCATTTCAGGGGCATAACCAGCCTCCACCAGGGTCTCGTAGCCCATCTTGACCAGTTCGACCGCGCCACCGCACAGGACAGCCTGCTCGCCGAACAGGTCGGTCTCGGTCTCTTCCTTGAAATTGGTCTCGATGATGCCGGCCTTGCCGCCACCGTTGGCCATCGCATAGGACAGGGCCAGATCGCGAGCCTTGCCGCTCTTGTCCTGGTGCACCGCCACCAGGTGCGGCACACCGCCACCTTGGGTATAGGTGTTGCGAACCGTGTGGCCGGGCGCCTTGGGCGCCACCATCCAGACGTCCAGATCGGCGCGCGGAACGACCTGGTTGTAGTGCACATTGAAGCCGTGGGCGAAAACCAGGGACGCACCCTGCTTGATGTTCGGTGCCACGTTGTTGGTGTAGACCTCGGCGATCTGCTCGTCAGGCAGCAGGATCATGACCACGTCGGCGGCCTTCACGGCATCGTTGACTTCCAGCACGTTCAGGCCAGCCTTGCCGACCTTGTCCCAGGAGGCGCCGCCCTTGCGCAGGCCGACGACGACCTTGACGCCGCTGTCGTTGAGGTTCTGCGCATGCGCGTGGCCCTGGCTGCCGTAGCCGATGATGGCCACGGTCTTGCCCTTGATCAGGCTCAGGTCACAGTCTTTGTCGTAGAAAACTTTCATGGTCTTGCTCCAGAGGATTTGATGATGGAAACCGTTCGTTGCGAGCCTGTCGAAGGGCTCCCGGCGCCCTGCTTGCGCAGGGCTTCGACAGGCACAGCCCGAACGGGCAAAGGCTGAGCCCTGAAAAAGTCAGACGCGAAGGATTCTCTCACCCCGTCCGATGCCGCTGGAGCCCGTGCGAACGGTCTCCAGGATGGCGCTGCGGTCGATGGCTTCGAGGAAAGCGTCGTTCTTCGACTGGTCCCCGGTGAGCTCGATGGTGTAGCTTTTTTCGGTGACGTCGATGACGCGGCCCCGGAAGATGTCGGCCAT
>NZ_JAKJEW010000057.1:0-11909 GCF_022705245.1 Candidatus Skiveiella danica
AGCGTCCGTCCATCATTGCCGCTTGCTGGATGCAGGCTACGCTCTGGTGATGTCATGAATTATGTAAGTCTCAATAGACTCATCAACATCACGCGCACCAAGGCAATCAGGGATCGTTGACAAAGCGTGAAAACCGCGAGCAGCCCGTGGCGGGCTCCGCGGCATCCGTGCGGCAGCGCCTCCGTCAGAGGGGCGCGCCGCACCGTGGTGACCCCACTTTCTGCACCCTTGTCATCCGCTCAACCGGCTGCTCCAGGCTTGGTGCGCCTGCAGTGCCCCTACCGGATCGTGTGTCTGTGTCAGTTCGGCGCCACCGGCGCGCCATAGCGGGGCTGCGCAGCGACAGGCGGCGGAGTATTCGGCGGCGGATACATCGGCGCCGAGTAGGACGACGGCGGGTAGCCCTGAGCAGGAGCCGCTTGCGGCCGATAGTTCGGCGGCGGTGGGGGCGGTGCAACCCCGGCCGGTTGGCTGCGGTACGCCGGTTGACCAGGCACCTGATGGCCGCGCTGATACATGCACTGCATGTAGGCGAAATTGAATTGCTGTTGCAGGCTGTACGAAGAGACTTGCGAATTCCCGCCCGCTGCAGCACTGCCCACCAGCATGCCGGTACCCGCGCCCCAGGCAGCCACCGCGCCGGGATTGTAGGAACCCTGCCCCAGCAGCGCGCCTGCCGCAGCGCCAACCATCGTCCCGATCACCACGTTGGAGGCGGCCTGGTTGTTGGCGGCTTGCGCCAGAGGTGCCACAACGTTCTGCGCCTCCAACTGGCAGGCCGAGGCGTCGGCCTGAAACTGGCCCGGACTCTTCTGGGTTCCAGGCAAGACCATCACCGTGGGTGAAGTCGGCGCGACGGCGCATCCGCCCAGCACCACCATCGCAGCCATGGCCATCAGGCCGCCGGAGAGGATCCGTCTTGAGACGATTGCTTTCATGGCACACTCCGCGGCGCCACCGGCTGGCCGGTCGGAATTTGGGGCAGCACCATCATCCACGGCAGGGTACATCGCTGGACATAGGGGTAATAGCCTGCCGGTTCAGTGCAGTAGAACCAATAGTGGGTTGGCGGCAGATCCTGGACGGCGGGCACCACTTCAGGCTCCTTTTCGATGAAGGTCAGCGGCGTGTTGTCGTTCTCCACGATCAGCGTGGTGGGCGAGTAGGGATACGCCCAGGAATTGGGATAGCCCCAACCCCAACCGAGCCCCAGGCCCAGACCCCAGCCCCAACCCCAACCTCCCCAACCACTCCAGTAGCCATAGCCCGGATAGGGGCGGTAGTACCCGCCCGGGGGGCGATAGTAGCCACCTCCCGGAGGACGGTAGTAGCCGCCCCCCGGACGTCCGTAGTAGCCACCACCGCCCGCCGGCGGGTGGCCGTAGTACCGACCACCCGCCGAAGGCTGCCCCTGGTACCCGCCGCCGCCCGAAGGACGGCTGTATCCCCCTCCGCCACCACCCCCACCGGATGGCGGGCCGTAGCCCCCGCCTCCGCCTCCACGGCCGCCACCACTTCCTCCACTCCCGCCGGGGGCGGCAACAGCGACCTGGGAGACCGCAGCCAGCACGGCAACACATGCAAAGGCAATCAGGGAGTTTTTCATATCAATCTTCCTCAGACACATGCCAGATGGACCGCATGCCCGTGCAGAAGTTCAAACCTTCACCCGCGGCAGGCAGATGAAGCAGAAGGTGCACAGCACATCTTCAATGTAACGCCGCGTGTGCCGTCCGGGTAGACAGGCCCACTCAAAGCAGGTCTGGTGCGTGCAATAAGACCGAATCACCGGGTCATTTTCTGACGTTCAGTCTGGCGCGACGCTGCGCGCCCGGCGCCAGGCCGAAGGATTGCAGCTGAACCAGGCCCGAAACGCCCGCGTGAATGAACTGTGTTCGGCATAGCCGAGCAGCAAGGACACGTCCAACACACTCAGGGTCGGGTCGCGCAGATATATGACCGCCATGTCCTTTCGAGCCGCATCCAGTACCCCCTGAAACCGGAGTGAGGCCTCGCCGAGGCGCCGCTGCAGGGTGCGCGGCGACAGACCGAGTGCTGATGCAGCATGCTCCAGCGTGGCTTCGCATTTGGGCATCAGGGGGATCAGGGCCTGGTGCAGGCGGTGGGCGAGGTCGCTCTGGCTGAAGGCCTTTTCCATTGCGGCGCGTGCCTGCTCGCGCATCGCCAGGTGCAGGTTCTCATCGGCCTGCACCAGCGGCATGGTGAGCAACGCACTCGAAAAGACCAGCGCATTTTCGCCTGCGCCAAAGCGCACGGGGCAATCGAAAAAGGCCGTGTACGGGCTTGCGTCAGAAGGCGCCTCATGCCGGAAAAGCACTTCTTTCAACGGCAGCTCCACACCGGCCATCCAGCGTCCGAAGTGGTACCAGCTCGCGATCAGTGCTTCGGCCAGACTTCGGCAATAGGGCAATGCGTTCGATACCACGTGCCAGCCCAACCGCGCTTCTTCCTCGTTCTGGACAAAGCGCATTTCGCTGTAGCCGATGTCAAAGACCAGGCGGCGAAAATGCGGCGCGACCTCGATGGCCTCGCCCAGTGTCCGGCAGGTCATGAGGGCATAGCCCAGCACGCTGAATGTGCCGGGACGCACCCGGCGGGCAAACTCCAGCCCGATATCGTCGCGCCCGCTCAGCACGACAGCTGCATCGAACAAAGCGATCACGGCAGACATCGGCAGGCGCGCCTGCTCGGCCGCATCATCGCCGCCGCCCAAACCGGCCTGGCGCAGCAGGGCTGCGCGCTCGACGCCAGTGCGGGACGCCGCTTCGAACAGCCCCGCGACGAACCCGGCCCCCACACTGCTCCTGGCTTCCACTTTCACCCTTCGGGATCAAATTGGCGTGAATTGACAAATCAATTGGATTCTGGGACAAGGGCGAACCGGGCGCAAGGACCTACCATCGCGCTTCACCCGGTCGGAACAGATCGGGGTCCCACAACGAGGAGACACCCATGCTACCCATCGACCAGGTCCAACTGCACTTCAATCCGGCCACGCTGGCGATCCTGAACGTCATCCTGGGCCTCGTGATGTTCGGCATTGCGCTTGATCTGAAGACCTCGGATTTCCGCACCGCCTTCAAGTCGCCCAAAGGTCTGCTGCTGGCAACGATCGGCCACCACATCGTCTTCCCGGCGATGACCTATGTGCTGATCTGGATCATCAACCCGATCCCCAGCATCGCGCTGGGCATGATCCTGGTGTCGTCCTGCCCGGCGGGCCACCTGTCGAACTTCCTCACCCACCTGTCCCGGGGCAACACCGCGCTGTCGGTCAGCGCCAGTGCCGTGTCCACTGCGCTGGCCATCGTGATGACGCCGCTGAACTTCAATTTCTGGGGCAACCTGAGCCCGGTCACGCACGACCTGATGCGCACCATCTCGCTGGACCCGCTGGTCATGCTGAAGGACATCGTCATCCTGCTCGGCCTGCCGCTGGTGATCGGCATGTGGGTGTCGCACCAGTTCCCGGCCTTTGCGGCGCGCGCACAGAAGCCGATGAAGATCTTTTCCATGGTCGTGTTCGCGCTGTTCGTGGTCGGAGCCCTGGCCGCCAACTTCCAGCACTTCATGAAGTACATCCAGTTTGTCGTGGTGGTGGTGTTCATTCACAACGGCCTGGCGCTGGTCACCGGTTTTTCACTCTCCACCCTGCTCGGGCTGAACGAGCGCGACCGGCGCGCCGTCACTTTCGAGATGGGCATCCAGAACTCCGGCCTGGGCCTGATCCTGATCTTCAACCTGTTCGACGGTCTGGGTGGCATGGCCATCATCACCGCCTGGTGGGGCATCTGGCACATCGTCTCCGGCCTCACGCTGGCCCTGTTCTGGAGCAAGCGCGATCCGCGCAAGTACCCGCGCTTCGCCCACAAGCACCACTGATCCAGCGAGTTTCAACATGACCCCGAAGAAAGTCCTCGTCACCGGCAGCTCCGGCTACCTCGGCAGCCAGACCGTCGCCGCCCTGGCACTGCGCCCCGACCTCTCCGTCATCGCGCTGGACGTGCGCGAGCCCGCCGCCCGCATCGACGGTGTGGCCTATGAGGTGGCCGATATCCGCGCCCCGGAAGTGGACGCCATCGTCGCCCGCCACACCCCGGACGTCATCGTCCATCTGGCGTCCATCGTGACGCCCGGCAAGAACAGCAACCGCGCCTTCGAGTACGACGTGGACGTCAACGGCACCCGCAACCTGCTGCAGGCCTGCGTGGCGCATGGCGTTCGCCGCATCATCGTGTCGTCCAGCGGCGCGGCCTATGGCTACCACGCCGACAACCCCGAGTGGCTCACCGAGTCCGACCCGGTGCGGGGCAACGACGCGTTTGCCTATTCCTGCCACAAGCGGCTGGTCGAGGAAATGCTGGCCGACTACCGGCAAAAGCATCCCGAACTGGAACAGGTCATCTTCCGCATCGGAACGATCCTCGGCCCGACGGTGCGCAACCAGATCACCGACCTGTTCGAGAAGCCGAAGATCCTCGCCATCGCCGGCTCGGACAGCCCGTTTGTCTTCATCCACGACCAGGATGTGGTCGGCGCCATCCTGCACGGCATCGATTCCAGCAACGTCGGCATCTTCAACGTCGCGGGCGACGGCAAGCTGACGATCTTCGAGATCGCGCAGCGCCTGGGCAAGACCTGCCGTGTGTTGCCCGCCCCACTGCTGCAGTCGGCGCTGTGGGCGCTGAAGAAGTTGAACCTGACCCAGTACGGGCCGGAGCAGCTCGACTTCCTGCGCTACCGCCCAGTGCTGCTGAACACGCGTCTCAAGGAAGTGTTCGGCTACACGCCGAAGCTGACTTCGGCCCAGGTGTTCGATCTGTACCGCAACGCCCGCCAGAGCGAACGCTGATGGCCCGACGCGACTTTTCCGGCAAGGTCATCCTGATCACCGGCGCGGCCGGCGGGCTGGGTGCCGCGCTGTGCCACCGGTTCGCGGCAGCCGGAGCACGCATCGCCGCGATGGATCTCGACGCAACGCGCTTGCAGGATCTCGTGGCCACGCTGCCAGCCGGCACGCTGTCCATCGCTGGCAACATCGACGACCCCGCCGCGTGCCAGGCCGCCATCGACCAGACCGTGGCGCACTTCGGCGCGCTCGACGGTCTGATCAACAACGCCGGCATCTCGCATCGCAGCCTGTTCCTGGACACCGACCCCGCCGTGATCCGCCGCGTGATGGAGGTCAACTTCTTCGGCGCGATGCAGATGACGCACGCCGCCCTGCCCCACCTGATCGAGACCCGGGGCGCGGTGGCGGCGATTTCCAGCGTGGCCGGCTACGCGCCGCTGTTGGGTCGCGCCGGGTACTGCGCCAGCAAGCATGCGCTGCTTGGTTTTTTCGACACCCTGCGCTCGGAGGTCGAGGATCTTGGTGTGGGGGTCACCTTGATCTGCCCGTCGTTCATCGCCACCGGCATCGGCCGCGCCGCGCTGGGTGGCCAGGGTGGCTCGGCCACCTCGGCGCGCATCACGGCCGGGGGCGAGTCCAGCCCCGATGACATCGCGCAGCGGATTGTTGACGCCCTGGCGCAGGGCCGCAGCCTTTTGCTGCCCGACCGCACCTCGCGCCTGGCGTGGTGGGTTCGCAAGATTGCCCCCGGCTTTTACGCCCGCACCATGAAGCGCCGTGTGGGCGCTGAATACCTGAAACCTTGAGAGGAGACATCAACATGAAACCCGGTTTTTTCGCACTCGCCGCGCTGATCGCGTGCAACGTCTTCGCGGTGCCCGTCAGTGTCAAGGACCCGGCCGGCAAGCCCCTCGCTACCGTGATGGTGAGCCGCCTGCCCATGAACCCGGCGGCCGTTGACAAGTCCGACAACGGCTACGCGGCCAGCGGCAAGCGGCAGCAGGCCTTCTTCGAACTGGCCCGCTTCACCGATGCCGCCGGCGCCACCGACATTCCCCCCGCCGAATACCCCTGGAAGATCCGCCTGCGCAAGCCCGGCTACAAGGACCTCACGGTGCCCGCCAGCGCGCTGGACAAGCCGCTGGTCATGTCGCCCGAAACGGACGTTGCCGCCCTCGCCGCGCAACAGCCGGCGAACGCGTGGTCGTCCACCATCGACTTTGGCGACGTCGACTTGAAGAAGGAGTTCATGCTCCAGTGCAACTTCTGCCACCAGCAGGGCAACGTGCTGCTCCGCCGGGATCGCACGGCCGAAGAATGGAAGGTGGCGATCAAGCGCATGGTGCGCTACGGCGCGCGTCTGTCTACCGAGGGCCAGGAGAAGATCCCGGCGATGCTGGAGGCGCACTGGAAGAAGATCGCCGCCAACCCCGCGCTCGTCCCCCAGGGCACGCCCTGGTCGCCCGATCTGGCCGGCACCACGATTCGCGAGATGCCCATCGGCGACCCCATGTCGCAGATGCACGACCTGCTGCTGCACAGCAACGGCCTGATCTACGTCGGCGACAACCTGCAGGACCGCGTCTATGAGATCGATCCGGCCACGGGCAAGTACACGGTCTACAAGATCCCGCCGCAGCCGGGCGACAAGCTGGGCGGCCTGCTGGCCGGGCGCCTGCACGATTTTCCCAAACACGAGACCTACCAGGGCATCCATTCGCTGGCGGAGTCACCGAAGGACAAGCACATCTTCATCACGCCGTCCTACCAGCGCCGCCTGATCGAGTTCGACCCTGTCACCAAGGCATTTCGCGTGCACCAGATGGACAGCGGCTTCTATCCGCACACGATCCGCTTCGATGCCAAGGACCGTGTCTGGTTCACGCTCGCGCTGTCCAACCAGGTCGCCATGTTCGATCGCACGAGCAACAAGTTCACGCTCTACGACCTGCCGTTCCGAAGCTTCATGGAAAAGATGACGGTCAAGCTGACGCCCTTCATCTTCAAGCTGCTGGCCTGGGGCATCCCGGTGGCCAACTACGTCAAGGTGGACCATGTCTCCACCGGTGTGCCGCTGCCCTACGGCATCGACATCACGCCCGACGGAAAGGCCTGGGTGGCCCGCATGCACACCGACGAAATTGCCTCGGTGGACCCCGACACGGGTGCGGTGACCATGATCAAGACGCCCTTCAAGGCGCCGCGCCGGCTCAGGAGCGACCGCGACGGCAACCTGTGGATCGTGGCCTTCAACGAATCGAAGATCGCCCGATACACCCCGAAGACCGGACAGTTCACGCTGTTCGACCTGCCCGTCAGCCCCAAGGGCAGCGACACACCGTACGCCCTCAACGTCGACCGTGAGCGCCACCAGGTGTGGGTCAACGGCACCAACTCTGATTCCGTCTATCGCTATGACGTCGCCACACAGGCCTGGACCATGTTCCCGATGCAGCGGCGCGTGACCTTCACCCGGGACGTGGAGATCTCTCCGAAAGGCAAGGTCTATGTCAGCAGTGCCTCGTTCCCGAGCTGGCACATCGAGGACACGCAGCCCACGCTGATCGAGATCACGCCCCGCTGATCACTGCCCATGCCCGCCTTCTACCTTTCTTCCCTGCTGGCCTTCACCGGCGGGCACATGGTCAACTACGCCGTCATCCTGTACCTGCAGGAGAAGGTCGGGTCCGATCTGCTCTCGGGCATCGGCTTCGGCCTGTCGTTCGGCACCTCCATCGTCTTCGGCTGGTTCGCTGGCGTGCTGTGCGACCGCATCTCCCCCACCCGGGTGATCCATGCCGCGCAGGCGCTGTTCGTCCTGTGCCTCGCCGGCCTGTGGTGGACCGACGCCGGCGCCAGCGGCACCACGCGCGTCGGCTGGACACTGTTTTCCGCCTTTTTGGGCGGACTGGCCTGGTCGTTCGTGGGTCCGGCCCGGCTCGCCACGCTGGGCCAGATCGCGCCACCGGACAAGCTCAAACCCGCCACCATCATCTTCAACCTGCAGGTGCTGCTGGGCTTCGGCCTGGCGCCGGTGGTCATCGGGCTGGTGCGCAGCCGTTATGGCTGGCCCGCCGTGTTTGCCACGGGCATGGGCTTCTTCGTGGCTGCTTCGCTGATGCTGTTGGGCACGCGAACGCGCGGCAGCGACCGACCCGGCCAGGGGGTGTTCACGGAGCTGGGTGAAGGTTTCTCGGCCGTCAAGGCCAACCCCCTGCTGCTGCAGCTGATCCTGGCAGCCATCATGGCCTATGCGATGACCGGGCCGATGCAGATCCTGCTGCCGAAGCTGGCGCGCGAGGTGCTGGGCCTGTCGGAACTGCAGCGCGGCGGCTACCTGGGGCTGATGGCGCTGACGCTGATCCTGGGCGGGGTCTCCGCGCTGATGCTGGGCAAGTTCCTGCACCACGGCGCGGCGATCTTTGTCGGCACGATGACAGCAAGCCTCCTGTTTGCGTCGCTCAGCCTCTGGACCAGCGCCGGCGTCTCGGCCACGGCGCTGGGCGCGATGGGCCTGCTCGGCGGCATGGTGATCAGCTTCATCATCGCCGGCATCCAGGGCCAGGCGCCCGAAGCCCTGCGCGGGCGCATCATGAGCATCTATTCCATCATCTCGCAGGTGGTTCCTGCCGCCTCCGGGGTGGCGGCCGGCGCCTTGGTGCGCGCCACCGGCGTCACCCAGGCGATTCTTTACGCAGGGGTGGGGCTGGCGGGCCTGGCGCTGCTGGCTGCCGCCCTGATGCCGCAGCTGCGGCGCGTCGCCAGATGATGATATTTATTTGATAGCAAGAAGCGACCATTTTGTGCTGGGTTGGTGCCATTTCTGCTTGAAACAAGAACATCAGGGCTCTGCGGAGCACGGAAAGCTCGCAGAATGACAGACGCCTCCCATCGCTCAACCAGGGACCCCAACATGCCAGACACCCTCTCCCGCCGCCCGCCACGCCGCTTCTGGGGCTGGGGCCAGGCCGACGCCGCGCTCGATTCACGTGAACAGAGCAACCTGCGCTTCATGCTCGACCAGCTCGGCGCGGTGCAATGCGAGGCCGCACCGCCCCGGGTGGAGGACTTCGCGTTGCGCGCCCCCCGGATCGGCCCGCCGGCCGCGCTGGCCGCCATGTTCTCCAGCCAGCCGCTGGACCGGCTCAACCACAGCTACGGCAAGAGTTACGCCGACCTGGCGCGCATGTGGCTTCGCGACGTGCCCGAGCCGCCGGACTGGGTGGCCTATCCGGACGACGAGCAGGCCATCGTCGACCTGCTGGACTGGGCGGCTCGCCACAACGTCGCGGTGGTGCCCTATGGCGGCGGCAGCAGCGTGTGCGGCGGCGTCGAGCCCGCGGTGGGCGCCAGCTACGCGGGCACGGTGTCGATGGACCTAGAACGGCTGCACCGCGTGCTGGAGGTGGACCGCAGCAGCCGCGCCGCGCGCATCCAGGCCGGCGCGCTGGGGCCCGAACTCGAAGCGCAGCTCAAGCCGCACGGCCTGACGCTGCGGCACTTTCCCCAGAGCTTCGAGTTCTCCACGCTCGGCGGCTGGATCGCCACCCGCGCCGGGGGCCACTATGCGATGCAGCACACCCACATCGACGACTTCGTCGAAAACACCCGCTTGGTCACCCCCGCCGGCGTGATGCAGACGCGCCGCCTGCCCGGCTCCGGGGCCGGCCCGGCACCCGACCGCCTGGTGCTGGGCTCTGAGGGCACGCTGGGCGTGATCACCGAGGCCTGGGTGCGGCTGCAGGATGCGCCGCGCTTTCGCGCGTCAGCCTCGGTTCGTTTCGACGACTACACCAAGGGCGTGGCCTGCGTGCGGGCGCTCTCGCAGTCGGGCCTGAACCCGGCCAACTGCCGCCTGCTGGACCCGCTGGAAACCGTGTTCTCCGGCGTCGGCGACGGCAGCCACGCCCTCCTCGTGCTCGGTTTCGAGTCCGCCGACCACCCGCTGCAGGCCTGGATGGCCCGCGCGCTGGAGCTGGTGCGCGAGCATGGCGGCCAGTTCGACGCCGATGCGGTGGCGCGCTCGATGGCGCCCGAAGGCGGCGACTCGCACCGCACGGGCGCGGCCGGCGCCTGGCGCGACGCCTTCCTGCGCATGCCCTACTGGCGCGACCCGGCCGTGGGCCTGGGCGTGATCATGGACACCTTCGAGACCGCCATCACCTGGGACCGCTTCGACGCCTTCTACACCGGCGTCAAGGCAGACGTCTCCGCCGCCATCGAACGCGCCACCGGCAACGAGGCGCTACTGTCCTGCCGCTTTACGCACGTCTATCCGGACGGCCCGGCGCCCTACTTCACGCTGGCCGTCAATGGCGCAGCCGATGGCAGCGTGGCCAGCGCGCTGGCGGCGTGGCGCGACATCAAGGCCGCCGCCAACGAGGCCGTGACCCGGCACGGCGGCACCATCACCCACCACCACGCCGTGGGGCGCGACCACCGCAGCGGCTACGAGCGCGAGGCCGACCCGCTGTTCCGTCGCCTGCTCGCGGCCGCCAAGCGCGAGGTCGATCCGCGCGCGGTGCTCAACCCCGGCGTTCTGTTTGACCCGCTGGGGCGGACGGTGGGCATCACGGGGGCACTGGCGGTCCAACGCACATCGAATGCGCGATGAACCACCACAGATCGAGGCGCAGATTGCTTGCTGTCCCATCAACTTTTCGGGGCCACGATGAGTTTCTACGGAAACAAGCGCGCCCGAACTTACTAGACCACACAATGATGAGGGGGCACGGACGGACGCACAGAGTCAACGCAAGAATCGATCACATCCCTTGTAGCCTCGCTCCAAACATTCCCGCGCCAGTTTTTGCGCTTGCACAATTTGCTGCTGTGTCATTTTGCTTGCGGCACTGTCGCGAGCTTTCACCGCAGCGGTATCACCATTTGCAGCAGCGAGATTGAACCACAGGTGGGCACGAAAAATGTCCATTGGGACACCTTCCCCTTTTCCATAAATCGAGCCTAGGTTGTACTGCGCCGGCGCATGCCCCTGCATTGCAGCGCGCCTGTACCACTTCGCAGCTTCGGCATAGTCCTGCGTCACACCCTTTCCTTTACCAAACATCAAGCCGAGGTTTGACTGCGCCGCAGCAATACCCTGTGCTGCGGCCAGTCGGTACCACTTGACTGCTTCGGAAAAATCCTGCGCCACACCGTTCCCTTCGTCATGCATCAATCCGAGGTTGTACTGCGCCGGCGCATGCCCCTGCATTGCAGCGCGCCTGTACCACTTCGCAGCTTCCGCATAATCCTGCGCAAAGCCTTTCCTACGGTCATACATCAATCCGAGGTTGTACTGCGCTGGCGCAAGCCCCTGCATTGCGGCGAATGTGTACCACTTCGCAGCCTCGACATAGTCCTGGTTAACACCTTTCCCTTTCTCATACATCAGTCCAAGGTTGTACTGCGCCATTGGTTGTCTCTGCGATGCGGCCAGTCTGTACCATTCCACGGCTTCGGCATAGCTCTGCATCACGCCTTTGCCTTGGCCATACATCAGTCCGAGGTTGTACTGCGCTTGCGCTTGCCCCTGTGTAGCGGCCAGTCTGTACCACTTAAGTGCTTCGACATCGTCCTGCCCCGTACCTTTCCCTTGGTCATACATCAAGCCGAGGTTGTACTGCGCTTGCGCTTGACCCTGTGCAGCGGCCAGTCTGTACCACTTAAGCGCTTCGACATAGTCCTGTGCCACACCTTTCCCTTCTTCATACATCAAGCCGAGGTTGGACTGGGCATCTGAATATCCCTGCTCAGCCATCGGACGAAAAAGCCGCAGCGCAGTCGCATAGTCCTTGCGGTTGTACGCCGCAATCGCGTCCTCAAAAGGCCCTGCCCATGCAGTGCTGGCGAGCAGGAGAAGTGTGGTTAGTAATAGGCGTTTCATCGGGCTAGCTGTGAAGTTCCAATAGGTTGTTTCTGTTCATCGGAGTTGAGTTTGAGAGACTGGGAGTTACCACACAACCGGTTTTCTCAAGGAGCGCAACCCGATGAACATCCATAAGAATGCCAGACTGACGCTGGCTCGCCGCCTGGA
>NZ_JAKJEW010000058.1:0-10444 GCF_022705245.1 Candidatus Skiveiella danica
CGCGTACCTCGGCTGAAAACTTGTTTGCCTTTGTCATTGCTCAATCCTCTCAGAGAAATGAGCCTCTTCAAAATCCGAGGCGGTTCAGCATAGACGAATTCACCCACCTCGCGCAGCTTGTTAGCTGCACGCTCGAATTCGTCCTTCATCGCCAGTTCGAGAAACTCCGTGATGCCTTGAAAGTGGGGATTGCGCGCTAGGCCCACGATGTAGTGCACCCCGGCGCGCTCGCATTAGTTCAGGATGCGCTGCCCGCAAAGTCCGAGTCGCCCAGCAACACGATGCGCATCTGGGGCCACTTCAGACGCAGGCGTGTGACCAGCAGCTTGAGAATCGCGCCAGCGTGCCGGGCGCCATCGATGCGGCTGGGACGCAGGTAGGCGCACGGCAGTTGCTGCCCACAGAACTCGTGCAGCGACAGGTAGCAATAGCAGTCGTAGTAGCCATTGAAAAAGCGCCCCTCCTGCTGGCCATGCGGCGGGTTGTCAGCGGCGTCAAAGTCGAGTACGAGCTCTTCAGGCGCGCTCTTGAGGCTAGCGATTAATTGATCGACCAGCACCTCGTGCAGCCGCTTGGCAGTAGCCCGGCCTGCCCATTTCTTCAGGCGGCACAGCGTGGGCGCGCTGGCCACCTTACGATCAACGCCGACGGCTGTTCGTAGTGCCACGTCCTGGCGCAGCTTGCTGTGGTCGCTCAGGTCCTAGCAGCCCAGCGCCAGTCTGTACACCCGTTGGCGCAACATGTCGCGCACGCCGTGCTTGATCAATGGCGAGCTGCGCGGATCAGCGATGCAGCGCAGGCCGAGCCTGCGGTCGGTTTCCCCCAGCAGCACGATCCCACCATCGCTGGTCATGCTGCCGCCATCAAACCGTCCCTCCACGACTCGGCGCCCAAGCCGACCAAAATTCAATCGTGTTCGCCCCGGTTTCTTCGGTATCGCCTGCCACTGGCAGCCCCATTTTGTGATTGGCAATAGATGCCAATGACAATGTGCATTCGGGCGGGACAGCCGACTCCTCTACGTGAAATATTCGGGCTGGCATGGAAAAGTTCTTGTCTGGCGTCTGTCGTGTTGCAGGTCCAAGGTATCGAAAGAGACCGCCTGCAAACAATCCACGCCCCGGGTGCTCATCTCCGGTTGGCATCTCACGCATTGGTCGGAGCTTGAAATGATTTTCTTGGGCCGACGAAGTGGAAGGTTATTTCGCTGCACCCCACTGCTGGAGGCTGTGTGATAACTCGTCAGCAGCGGCTGTTGCCCGACAGGTCCTGCTTGCAATCGACCCCAGAAATCCCGAACAGTATTGCGACGTGCCAGACCGGCGGTAACTTTGCCAAATTGGCCT
The DNA here is from genome assembly GCF_022705245.1 of Candidatus Skiveiella danica. NCBI lineage: Bacteria > Pseudomonadati > Pseudomonadota > Betaproteobacteria > Burkholderiales > Comamonadaceae > Candidatus Skiveiella > Candidatus Skiveiella danica. The sequence continues at coordinate 1,347 of NZ_JAKJEW010000058.1, forward strand.
CGTGAACGCTCTGAGGCTGCGTTTTTGATCTGAGAAGGTGCCTGTGCACTCACCAACCGCATTGCCTTTATCGTTTGGGTAATACCCAGAATGCTGATGACACGCTTGAGGTTGTAAGCCAACACGTTCAAGCTCATTTCGGTGGACACGTTTCCCATTCCACGCGTCAGGAAGTGTGTCCAGCCCATCCACTGCTTGAGTGTTCCAAATACATGCTCGACAGTGCTCTTTCTCACTGTCATCGCTTGGGGCATGCGGTCAAGCCGATGCTGCACCGATTCCATCACCGCTTCGTGCTCCCAACGTCGAATGCGCCGGGAACTGCTGGGGGTGCATTGCGCCTTGATCGCGCATCCAATACAGGCGCTACTCCAATAAATGCGAATCTGCATCCCTTTCTCTTCGCTGGTGAATCGATGAATAGCCCGATTGCCTGCGGGACACAGGTACTCATCTTCGCGTGCAATGTAGATGAAGTCCCCTTTGTCGAACCGCCCGTCGGCATTTGCACTTGAAGTCATGGGCTTGGGAACATACGCCGCAATGCCTGCGTCTTCACAAGCCTTGAGTTCCAGGCCGCTGTAATAGCCACGATCAGCGATGGCTTGCAACCCGGCGCGGCCCATGGCCTCACTTGCCGCCAGCGCAAGCTTGCTGAGTTGCGAGCGATCACTACCCGTGTTGGTGACTTCATGCGCCACGATCAGATGATTCTTGGTGTCTACCGCTGTCTGCACGTTGTAGCCCACCATGGCCGTGCCTTTGGCACTGTGGGTCGTCATCGCCCGTGCATCCGGGTCGGTCTGGGAGAGTTGCCGATCAGGCTGAGTCTCCAGCTGCGCCTTGATCTTCTGCAGGTCTCGCATGTGTTGGCGCATCTTCTGGATCTTGCCTTGCAAGCATTCGGTCTTGGCCTGCATTTACATGGGCTGCGTTCGATCTGCCGTCTCCAGTGCATCGAGATAGCGCTGGATGCTTTCTTCAAGTTCACGCTCGGGTCGTTCAACCTTGCCCGGTGTGTCGTTGCGTTCGCGGTCGTTGACGGCCTTGAACTTGCTGCCATCGATGGCGACCACAGCTTGCGTAAACAGCTTGAGTTCCCGGCACAGCAGCATAAAGCGCCGGCACACATTGCAGATGCCTTTGCCGTTGTCCCGACGGAAGTCTGCGATGGTCTTGAAGTCCGGGGCCAAACGACCTGTCAGCCACATAAGCTCCACATTGCGTTGGCACTCGCGCTCCAGGCGGCGACTGGACTGGATGCGGTTGAGGTAGCCGTAGAGATACTCCTTCAGAAGCACTGACGGGTGGTACGAGGGGCGCCCGGTTGCTGCCGGCATTGCACCCTCAAAGCCCAGCGCCTCCATGTCCAACTCGCCGATGAACGCATCCACCACCCGCGCAGTGTTGTCCTCGGCAATGAAATCATCCAGACACTCCGGGAGCAATGCGACCTGGTTTCGATCGCTACCCTGGATGAATCGGGTCATCTTCTGCCCTCCATCAACACCTTGTTGTTAGTGTCAACGCAGCAGGACTTCAGAGAGTGGACAAAATCAGTGTGTTTTCACACAGCCTCGCTGGCAGGCAGTCACTCACGATTGCACCAGCCGCTTGGACTTGGCGATCGACATCAGGATGCCCAGCCCCAGCCCCAGGGTCAACATGGCCGTGCCGCCGTAGCTGATGAAGGGCAGCGGCACGCCCACCACCGGCAGGATGCCGCTGACCATGCCCATGTTCACGAAGGCATACGAGAAGAAGATCATCGCCACCGCGCCGGCCAGCAGTCGCGAAAACAGCGTGGGCGCCTCCAGCGCAATCACCAGCGCACGCAGCACCAGAAAGCTATAGATGGCAATGAGCACCAGGCCGCCAATCAGGCCGAATTCCTCGCCGTAGGCGGCGAAGATGAAGTCGGTGGTGCGCTCGGGGATGAACTCCAGGTGCGTCTGCGTGCCCTGCATGAAGCCCTTGCCCCAGACGCCGCCGGAGCCGATGGCGATCATGCCCTGGATGATGTGAAAGCCCTTGCCCAGCGGGTCTCGTGTGGGGTCCAGAAGGGTGCAGATGCGCTGCTGCTGGTAGTCGTGCAGCACCGGCCAGCGCACGCCGTCGGCGCAAAGGTCGTCCCCGAAAAACACCACCAGCCCGATGCCTACCAGACCCACCAGCACCGGCGGCACGATCAGCTTCCAGCTCAGCCCGGCGAAAAGGATGACCGACAGGCCGGCCGCCAGCACCAGCAGCGCGGTGCCCAGGTCGGGCTGCTTCATGATGAGCGCCGCCGGCACCGCCAGCAGCGCGCCGGCCGCGAGGAAGTCCAGCGGGCGCAACTGGCCTTCGCGCTTCTGGAACCACCAGGCCAGCATCAGCGGAATGGCGATCTTCATGATTTCGCTGGGCTGGATGACCACCCCCACGTTCAGCCAGCGCCGCGCGCCCTTCTTGGTGATGCCAAACACTGCCACCGCCACCAGCAGGGCCACGCCCAGCACGTACAGCGGCACGGCGAGGGCCATCAGGCGCTGGGGTGGAATCTGCGCCACCACGAACATCACGAAACCGGCCAGCAGCATGTTGCGGCCGTGGTCGACAAAGCGGCCGCCGAAGTCAAAGGCGGTCGAATACATGGTCACCAGGCCGACGCACCCCAGCAGGAACAGCGCAAACGCCAACGGCCCGTCGAACCCCGTCAGCAGAGGACTGATGCGCCTCCAGAGGGAGGGGCGGTCAAAGACAGAAGCGGTGGCCATGGCGCGATTATCCCGCGCCGACTGCCCCGGCGCCGCAGGGTCAGGCCGCTTCGATCACCGGCCGCCCCGCCTGCACGGTAAAGCGGGCCAGGGTCTCGATGCGGGTGTCGCGGCGGGTCACGTCGTCGACCACGCGCAACGTGGTGGTGAGGTGTTTCGGCGTGAAGTCCACCAGGCCGTAGCCCTTGCGGGTGTTGTCGGCAAACACGAAGTGCGGGTTTTCGGCCAGCAGGGCCGCAAAGTTGTCGGCCGCAGCCGCCCGCGAGGTGATGCTGGTGCCGCAGAACTCCACGCCCAGCGCCGCACTGTCGGGCCGGGCGTAGTCGGCCTTGACGTGGCCGACCCAGTTTTCATGCACGTCGCCGCCCAGCAGCACCGGGTTGGCCAGGCGATGCCGCTGCAACGAGTCGGTCAGGCGCCCCCGTGCAGCCTCGTAGCCGTCCCAGCCGTCGTTCCACAGCGTCACACCCGGGCCGGGCCGGAAGTCGCGCCGGCCGAACAGGGTCTGCTGGCCGACGACATTCCAGGTGGCGCCGCCCGCCGCCTGCTCGAAGGCGCGGTCCAGCCATTGCTCCTGCACGGCGCCCAGCAGGGTGCGCTGCGGGTCGTCCCAGCTGGGGCAGCGCTCGGGGTCCACCATGCCGGAGCCAAAACGTCCATTGCGGTTGCAGACCTGCGGGTCTCGGTAATGCCGGTCATCCAGCAAATACAGCGTGGCCAGCCGGCCGAAGGGAATCTGGCCGTAGATGCGCATCTCGGCGCCGCTGGCCAGCCCCGCCAGCGCCTGCGTCAACACGCTCGCGCGCAGCGGCATGTGCTCGTAGAACGCCTGGTAGGCCGCCGCACGGCGGGCGGCAAAGTCCGCCACGGGCGGCCCGCTGTTGCCCGGCGTCAGCCCGGCGTAATCGTTCTGCACCTCGTGGTCGTCCCAGGTCACCAGCCAGGGGCAGGCTGCGTGCATGGCCTGCAGTTCGGGCTCGCTGCGGTGCAGCGCGTAGCGGGCGCGGTAGTCGTCCAGCGTCAGCACCCAGCCGCCGGTGGGCTGGCGCACCGCGTTGGGGGCGCCGGGGTACTCGTATATGTAGTCGCCCAGGAACAGCACCACATCGGGCTGGTCGTCGCGCAGGTGGCGCCAGGCGCTGAAATAGCCATGCTCCCAGCGCTGGCATGAAGCATAGGCCAGGCGCAGGCGGCTGGCCGGCGCCTGCGGCGCGGGGAACGTGCGGGTGCGTCCCATCGGGCTGACGGCGTCGCCCGCCATGAAGCGGTAGAAGTACCAGTGGTCCGGGGCCAGCCCCGCCACCTCCACGTGTACCGAATGCGCCAGCTCGGCCAGCGCCTGCGCCTGACCGCTTTGCACGATGCGCGTGAAGCCTTCGTCGTCGGCGATCTCCCAGCGCACCGTGAGGGGCGCGGTCCCCAGCGTCGAACTCCCAAACAGGCCGGTCTGCACCAGCCGGGTCCACAGCACCAGGCTGTCGTGCGTGGGCGAGCCGCTGGCCACGCCGAGCGCGAAAGGGTTGCCGCTGAAACGGGCCTGGCTCCAGGCGCTGCGCGGCAGCCACAGGGTGCTGGCCGCGGCGCTGGCCAGCTTGAGCAGGTGGCGGCGGTTCGTTGAAGGGGTCATCGTGGATCAGTCTCCGGCTCGCCATCGTGACACAAGCCCGCGCCCCCCGCTACGATCGTCCCATGCCCGTCACCCATCTGCTCTATCTCCATGGCTTCCGCTCCTCCCCGCTGTCGGCGAAGGCGCAAAAGGTCGCGGCCCGCGTCCAGGCACGCAACCCCGGCGTCACCTGGTGGTGCCCGCAGCTTCCCCCCTCGCCGCGCCAGGCGATGGAAGGGGTGATGCAGGGCATTGCCGGCTGGCCGCGCGCGTCGATGGCGGTGATCGGCTCCTCGCTGGGCGGCTTTTACGCGACCTGGGTGGCGCAGCAGACCGGCTGCCCGGCCGTGCTGCTGAACCCGGCGGTGGACCCGGCGCGCGACCTGGCCGCCTACATCGGCGAGCAGACCCAGTTCCACACCCCGGAGGAGCATTTCTTCTTCGAACCCGCCTTTGTGGACGAGCTGCGCGCACTGGATCCCGGCCCGCTGCGGCAGCCGGGGCGCTTTTTCGCCATCATCGCCAAGGGCGACGAGGTGCTGGACTGGCGCGAGATGACCGCCCGCTACCCCGGTGCCCGGATCAAGCTGCTGAGCGGCGGCGATCACGCCCTGAGCGACTTCGGCGACCATCTCGACGAGCTTTTTGCCTTTCTGGGCCTGCGCTGAGGGGCCTGCCGGATTGCTGGGACAATCCCGGCCATGCATGTATTGTTTGAAGAAGCCGGCAAATTCATGGCCGGGCGGGTGTTGTCGGAGGCGGAGGCCTCCTCGCAGGTGGAGCTGGACAGCGGCAAACGGGTCAAGGTCAAGGCCGCCAATATCCTGATCAAGTTCGAGAAGCCGGCCCCGGCCGAGCTGCTGGCCCAGGCCGCTGCCGTGGCACAGACCATTGAGCTGGAGCTGGCCTGGGAGTTCGCGCCCGAGGGTGAATTCAGCTTTGCCGACCTGGCGCGCGACTATTTCAGCGCCGACGCCACGCTGGCGCAGCAGGCCGGCGCCCTGTTTCGCCTGTTCGAGGCGCCGCACTACTTCCGCCGCGCCGGCAAGGGCCGTTTCAAGAAGGCCCCGGCCGAGATCCTGCAACAGGCGCTGGCCGCGATCGAGAAGAAAAAAGTCATCCAGCAGCTGATCACCGACTGGTCGGCCGAGCTGGCCGCCGGCCGCTGCCCGGAGCCGATCCGCGAGCAGCTGTTCAAGATCCTGTTTCGCCCGGACAAGAACGCCCCCGAGTACAAGGCCGTGGTCGAGGCCTCGCGCGCCACCCGGCTGCCGCCGCTGGCGCTGTTGCAGCAGGCCGGCGCCATCGCATCGCCCTACCAGTTCCACTGGCAGCGCTTTCTGCTCGACCATTTTCCCAAGGGCACCGGTTTTCCGGCTCTGCAGGCGCCGCCCATCACCGACGACCTGCCGCTGGCCGCCGTGCAGGCGTATTCGATCGACGACTCGCAGACGACCGAGATCGACGACGCGCTCTCGGTGCAGGGCCTGGGCAGCGGCATGGTGGTCGTCGGCATCCACATCGCCGCGCCGGGCCTGGCCATCACGCCCGGCAGCGCCATCGACCTGCTGGGGCGCCAGCGCCTGTCCACGGTCTACATGCCGGGCTACAAGATCACCATGCTGCCGGACGACGTGGTGCAGACCTACACCCTGTCGGAGGGGCGCGACGTGCCGGCGGTGTCGCTCTACGTGGCGCTGGACGAGGCCACGCTGGAGATCAAGGCCACCGAGACCCGGCTGGAGCGCGTGCCGATCACCGCCAACCTGCGCCACGACCAGCTGGACGGCCTGATCACCGCCGAATGGCTCGAAAATCCCGACTTTGAGCATCAAAATGGCACCAGCCCAGCGCCGATCGGTCGTGAGGTGCTCTCATTTTTATACCGACTCGCCAAAGACCTGAAGGCCAGGCGCGAGGTGGTGCGCGGCAAGCCGGAGAACTTCAACCGGCCAGACTACAACTTTCGCCTTGTCGGAAACGAGGGAAACGTGCCCACCGGCGAAGAGCCGGTGCAGATCAGCACCCGCCAGCGCGGTGCGCCGCTGGACCTGATCGTGGCCGAGGCCATGATCCTGGCCAACAGCACCTGGGGCAACTGGATGGCCGAGCTCGGCGTGCCCGGCATCTACCGCAGCCAGGCCAGCCTGGCGCCCGGCGTGAAGGTGCGCATGGGCACCAAGGCGCTGCCGCACGCCGGTATCGGCGTCAAGAGCTACGCCTGGAGCACCTCACCCCTGCGCCGCTACACCGACCTGGTGAACCAGTGGCAGATCATCGCCTGCGCCCGCCACGGCAAGACGGCCGCGCTGGCCGCGCCGTTCAAGCCCAAGGACGCCGAGCTGTTCTCGATCATCAGCGCCTTCGATGCCGCCTACAGCGCCTACAACGGCTACCAGGCCGGCATGGAGCGTTTCTGGACGCTGAAATACCTGGAGCAGCAGGGCATCACCGAACTGGTGGCCACCACCTTCAAGGAAGGCCCCGGCGGCAGCTGGCTGGTGCGCGCCGACGAACTGCCGCTGGTCTTCCCGGTGCTGGGCGCGCAGGGGCTGACGCGCGGCGCGCGGCTGCGCGTGCGCCTGGGCGAGGTCGACGAGATTGCGCTGGACGTGAGCGGCACCGTGATCGAGCGTCTGGATGCGGCGCCCATGGTGGAAGACGACACGCAGGACGAGGACGAACCCGCGGCCGGGCCGATCGCGATTGCGCTGGATGTGAACGAGCCCGAGACAGCACCGGGCGATAATTCCGCATCGTGAATTTCCGGTCTTTCAGCACCCTCCAGATCGCGCTGGGCGTCTCCATTGCCGTGCATGCGGTGCTGTTGACGGTGCGCTTTGTCGACCCGGAAGGCTTCAACCGCATCTTCCAGGACACGCCGCTGGAGGTGATCCTGGTCAACGCCAAGGGCGCCGAGAAACCCGACCCGGCCAGGGCGAAGGCGATTGCCCAGCACACGCTGGCGGGCGGCGGCGACGCGGAGAAGGGGCGCGCCACCACGCCCCTGCCGGCCTCGGCGCTGACCGAGCTGGGCGACTCCCCGGAAGACGCCCAGCGCAAGATCGAGGCCATGCAGGAGCAGCAGATGCTGCTGCTGGCGCAGCTCCGCCAGCAACTCGCCGCCCTGCCCCCGCCCGACCCCAGGCAGCCCAGCAACACGCCCGAGGCGGTGGCGCGCGAGGAGCGCCGGCGCCAGCTGTTCAAGCTGCTGGCCGAAATCGAACGGCGCGTGAACGAAGAAAACGCCCGCCCCAAGAAGCGCTACATCAGCCCCGCCACGCGCGAGGAGGTGTACGCGGTGTACTACGACCGGCTGCGCCGCAAGATCGAGGACAAGGGCACCGAGAACTTTCCCACCGCGGCCGGGCGCAAGCTCTATGGCGAGCTCACCATGATCCTGACCGTGAACCGCGACGGGCGCGTGATCGACGTCGAGGTGGTGCAGACATCCGGCAGCCTCACGCTGGACCGCCGCGCCATGGCCATCGCGCGCAGCGCCGCGCCCTTTGGCCGCTTCAACGAGGCCATGCGCCGCCAGGCCGACCAGATCGTGGTGGTGTCGCGCTTCCGGTTCACGCGCGACGAAACCCTGGAAACCAACCTGACCAGCCGCTGAAGCGGTTCCTTGACATGGATCTGTATTGCGTGATGGGCAACCCGGTGGCGCACAGCCGCTCGCCGTGGATCCACGCCCGGTTTGCCGAACTCGCCGGCCAGCCGCTGCGCTACGAGCGCCAGCTGGCGCCGCTGGACGGCTTTGCCGCCACCGTGATGGCCTTTCGCGCCGGTGGTGGGCGCGGCTGCAACGTCACCGTGCCGTTCAAGCACGAGGCCGCGGCCCTGGCCACCTGGCAAAGCCCCGGCGTGGCGCTGGCCGGCGCGGCCAACACCCTGCAGTTCGACGGCGAGGACATCCGCGCCTACAACACCGACGGCCCCGGCCTGGTGGCCGACATCACCCGCAATGCGGGCGTCGAGCTGGCCGGGCGCGACCTGCTGCTGATCGGCGCCGGCGGCGCGGCGGCCGGCGTGCTGGGCCCGCTGATCGGCCAGCAGCCCCGGCGCCTCGTGATCGCCAACCGCACCGTCGCCCGTGCGCAAGAACTGACCCAGCGGCATGCGGCGCTGGCCGCGCAGGCTGGCGTCACGCTGCAGGCGTGCGCGCTGGATGCCCCTGAACTGGCCGATGGTTTCGACGTGGTGGTCAACGCCACCGCCAGCAGCCTGGGCGGCGCGGGTGTGCCGGTGCCAGCCTCGGTGCTGAAGCCGGGCGCACTGGCGCTGGACATGATGTACGGCCCCGCCGCGCAGGGCTTTCTGGACTGGGCCAGGGCCCACGGCGCGCGAGCCCGCGACGGCCTGGGCATGCTGGTGGAGCAGGCGGCCGAATCCTTCCTGATCTGGCGCGGCGTGCGCCCGCACTCGCTGACGGTGCTGGTCGAGCTGCGCGCGATCGTGGACAGCGTGCCCAAGACCTGAAGCCATGGCCCGAGCCACCCTGACGTTCCGCATCCTGCGCTGGCTGCTGCAAGTGGCGCTGGCGGGCGTGGCGCTGCAGTTGTTCTTCATCGGCCGTATCGCGCTGATGTCGGTAGTGGACCCGTCGTCCACCACCTTCGAGCGTTCGGAGGCCTGGCGCATCGTGACGGAAAAAGACGCTCTGCGCTGGCGCCAGCAATGGGTGCCCTACGCGCAGATCTCCGACCACCTGAAGCGCGCCGTGATCGCCTCGG
>NZ_JAKJEW010000059.1:0-10121 GCF_022705245.1 Candidatus Skiveiella danica
AGCGTCCGTCCATCATTGCCGCTTGCTGGATGCAGGCTACGCTCTGGTGATGTCATGAATTATGTAAGTCTCAATAAACTTCGGGTCCTATGCTGATCCTGGGAATCGAATCGTCGTGCGATGAGACCGGCGTGGCGCTCGTCGAATCCGGCGGCGCCGCGGTGCCGGTGCTGCGTTCACACGCCTTGTTCAGCCAGGTCGACATGCACCAGGCTTACGGCGGTGTGGTGCCCGAGCTGGCCAGCCGTGACCATATTCGTCGCGTGTTGCCGCTGACCGAACTGGTGTTGCGGGATGCCGGTTGCCGACTGGCGGACGTGGACGTGGTCGCTTTCACGCGGGGGCCGGGGCTGGCCGGCGCGCTGCTGGTCGGAGCGGGCGTGGCCTGCGCGCTGGGCGCAGCGCTGGAGCGGCCAGTGCTGGGCGTGCACCACCTGGAGGGCCACCTGCTGTCGCCATTCCTGAGCGCGGACCCGCCGGAATTCCCGTTTGTCGCGCTGCTTGTCTCGGGCGGACACACCCAGCTGATGCGGGTGGACGGGGTGGGGCGCTACGCCATCCTGGGCGAGACCATCGACGACGCCGCGGGCGAGGCCTTCGACAAATCCGCCAAGCTGATGGGCCTCGGCTACCCGGGCGGGCCGGCCCTGTCGCGGTTGGCGGAGCAGGGCGACCCGACCGCGTTCAAGCTGCCGCGGCCGTTGCTGCACAGCGGCAACCTCGACTTTTCGTTTGCGGGCCTGAAGACGGCCGTGCTGACGCAGGCGAAGAAGCTGGGCGATCAGCTCGAGGCGGCCGGATCGACGGCAAAAGCCGACCTGGCGGCCTCCACCCAGGCGGCCATCGTGGAAGTGCTGCTGAAGAAGTCGCTGGCGGCCCTGAAAGAAACGGGCTTGCGCCGGCTGGTGGTCGCGGGCGGCGTGGGCGCCAACCGCGAATTGCGCCGCCAGCTCAATCTGGCTTGTGCTCAGCAAGGTGTGCGCGTGCATTACCCGGAGCTGCACCTGTGCACCGACAACGGCGCCATGATCGCCATGGCTGCCGCCATGCGCCTGCAGGCCGGGGTGCAACAGGCCAACTGGGTTTACGCGTTCGACGTCAAGCCCCGCTGGCCACTGGATGCACTGGAGGTGAACTGAAAGGCTCCACCCCAGCGCAGGCTGGTCACTTTTAGCTACTTAATTGATAGTCAGCCGAGTGCTGGTGTCCACCGGTTGTTTCTTCGCCAGCGTGAGCGTGAGCACGCCGTTTTCCAGTTTTGCCACGCTGGTCGAGGCGTCGATGTCCTGCGGCAGTTCGAATCCGTGACGGTACTGCCGGGGCGCGTCGGCGAGCGTTTCGATGCGCACGACCTGACCTTCGATCTGGATGTTCAGCTGTTCCTTGTTGACGCCGGGCACGTCCAGCGAGAGCGTCCAGACTGCATCGTCGGATGTGACTTCGGTGCGGCAGGCCTTGGTTCCTTCGGAAGGACTCGGCAGTGCCTGGTCGAGCAGGCGATCGAGCGCGTGCATGGCGGGGACATAGGCGGCGCGGCGCAGCGTGGCGGGGCGGGTGGTTGCGAAAAACATCGTGAATCTCCTGTGACTTGTGGTTGAAACATCGGCGGGTGCGGGTGAAATCCGCTCCCTTACACTGCGCGGCGTTCAAACCAGAACCGCCGCATGGCCTGCATCTGTGAGCCCGGCGGTTCTTTTCAAGTGGAATGCAGAGATGAATATTTTTCGCCGGCGGCTCTTGAAATTGCTGACCGCCGCCCTTGCTTCGCCCGCCTGGGTTGGGGCCCAGCCGGGGGGGCCGTCGATTCGCATCGCCCTGATCGAAGGCCTGAGCGGCCCGTTCGGCAACACCGGCGAGGCGGTGTATCGCAACCTGCTCTGGGCGGTCGAGCGTGTCAACGCGCGCGGCGGCGTGAAGCTGCCTGGCGGTCATCGGATGCTGGGGCTTGAGCGGTACGACAGCAAAGGTCAGAACGAGGAAGGGCTGGCAGCGCTGCGATCGGCCATCGACGATGGCATCCAGTTCGTGGTGCAGGGCAATTCGTCGTCAGTGGCCGCCGTGCTGATCGACGCGCTCAACAAGCACAACGAGCGCGAACCCGGCAGGCGTGTACTGTTCCTCAACTACTCGGCGGTGGACCCGGTCCTGACCAATGAGAAATGCAGCTTCTGGCACTTCCGATTCGACGCCCACGCCGACATGCGCATGGCCGCTCTGATGGAGGTCATCCGCGACGACCGGAGCGTGAAGAGCGTGTACCTCATCGGCCAGGACTACAGCTTTGGCCAATCGGTGCTGCGCGAAGCCAGGCGCCAGCTGGGTGCCCAGCGCCCGGACATGCAGATCGTCGGCGACGAGCTTCATCCGGTCGGGCGGGTGAAGGACTTTCTGCCTTACGCCGCCAAGATCAAGTCCAGTGGCGCGCAGGCCGTGATCACCGGCAACTGGGGCAATGACCTGACCTTGCTGGTCAAGGCAGCCCGGGAAGTCGGGTTCGAGGGCAAGTTCTACACCTTTTACGGCAATGCCCTCGGTGCGCCGGCTGCGATCGGCGATGCCGGGATCGGCCGGGTGGTGGCCGTGGCAGACTGGCTGCCCAACGTGCCCGGGGCGCCGAGCGAGGCGTTCTACCGCTCCTTTCGCGCGCGCTTTCCCAAGCCCGAGGACGACTACGTGCACATGCGCATGCAACTGCTGGTCGAGGCACTGGTTCAGGCGATGGAGAAGAGCGGGTCGGCCACGAACATGGTCGCCGTGGCCGGGCAGCTGGAGCAGGCAGCGGTGAGCCTGAGCGGGCAGGGCGGGCGCATGCGCGCGGCGGACCATCAGTTTCAGCAGCCGCTGGTGGTGGGCTTGATGGACCGACAGGGAGCGTCAGGCGTCAAGTTCGACGTCGAGGGCTCCGGTTACGCATTCCGGGTGATCCGCCAGATCAGCCCGGCCCAGGCCGAACTGCCGAGCACCTGCCGGATGGCGCGCCCGGTCTGAGCGGCGCGATTTCGGAGCACTTCACCTCGCGCGCAGGGTCCGGTTCTGGCTACGAGGCGTAACCCAGGCAGGCGCCGGCATTGGGCCGGCCTTTGCATTCGCGCTTCAGGCGGCGGTCGCGCTCGGCAGTGGTCTCGGCCGAGCCCTTGTCGTACTTGACGGTGCTGGACTTCTTTTTCTTGTGTTTGGATTTTTCCGGCTGGACCGATGCTGGCGCAGCGTTGCTGGCGTTGGCCATCGTGCCGGGCGGGGTGCCCGGGGCGCTGGCCGGCGTGGCCGCCCGAACGGGTGCAGCGACGGCGCACGCCAGCAGGACGGCCAGGCTCAGGGTGCGGAGAGAAAGCGTGATGGACATGGTGACCTCCTGGGTGGTTCTGGACTTTGGCCGCATCATAGCCAGCCAGCTGCTGCCGCTCGGGTCGGCTAGGATCGGCGCTTGATCGAACCCCACGTTTCACCATGCGCCAAGCCGTCCTGAATCTCGAAGAATCCAGAATCCGTGAAGTCGCCAATGCCGGCATGGGCCGCGACGATGTGCTCGCATTCTGGTTTGGCGAAAGCGACGAGGTGACGCCGGACTTCATCCGGCAGGCCGCCATCGAGTCCCTTCAGCGCGGCGAGACTTTCTACTCGCACAACCTGGGCCTGCCCGAGTTGCGGCAGGCGGTGTCCACGTACATGAGCGCGCTGCACGGCCCCGTTGAGAGCGGGCGCATTGCGATCACCTCCGGTGGTGTCAACGCGCTGATGATTGCGATCCAGGCGCTGGTCGATGCCGGCGATGAGGTGGTCGCCGTCACGCCGGTCTGGCCCAACCTGACGGCCCAGCCGGCGATCCTGGGTGCCCGGGTCCGATGTGTTGCGCTGAAACCGGTCGACGGCGAATGGACGCTGGATCTGCCAAGTCTGTTGGCAGCCGTCACGCCGGCCACCAAGGTGCTGATCCTGAATGCGCCCAACAACCCGACCGGCTGGACGCTGACCCGCCGCGAACAGCAGGCCCTGCTGGACCACTGCCGGCGCACGGGCACCTGGATCCTTGCCGACGAGGTCTATGAGCGCCTGTATTTCGCGGACGACACGGACAATGGCTGCGCGCCGAGTTTCCTGGATATCGCTGCCGCGGACGACCGGCTGGTCGTGGTGCACAGCTTTTCCAAGAGTTTCCTGATGACGGGCTGGCGCCTGGGCTGGCTGGTGATGCCGCCGGACATGACCCACCACGTCGGCAAGTTGATCGAATTCAACACCTCCTGCGCCAGCGTGTTCACCCAGCGCGCCGGGGTGGTGGCGCTTCATCGCACTGCCGACGTGACGCCGCGCGTGGTGGCGCACCTCAAGGTCTGCCGGGACACGCTGATCCCCTTGCTGGCCGCGGTGCCAGGGGTGCAGCTGGCGCTGCCTCGGGGCGGCATGTATGCGTTTTTCAGGGTCTCCGGCTTTGATGATTCGCTGGTCACGGCCAAGCGGCTGGTGGTCGAAGCCGGGCTCGGGCTGGCGCCTGGCGATGCGTTTGCACCCGAAGCCCGCGGCTGGCTGCGCTGGTGTTTTGCCTCCCACGACCCGAATCGCCTGGCCCTCGGCGTGGACCGGCTCAGAACATGGCTGGCAGACCAGCGGCCGGCGAACGAGCGGATCGGGGTATAATTCCAAGGCTTTGCATCCCGCAAGGCGCACGCCATGGGCAGTTCCAGCCTGCGGCGCAAGTTGAAAACTTCGGTGAAGCGGGCCACTCGCCAGCCGATCAATCCTTAAGGAAATCAAGATGATTGCATCCTCCATCAAGGCCGAGGTCGTCAAGGCCAACGCCCGCGGCGCGACCGATACCGGCAGCCCCGAAGTTCAGGTCGCTCTGCTGACCGCCCGTATCAACGAACTGACCCCCCACTTCAAGCTGCATGCCAAGGATCACCACGGCCGTCGCGGCCTGTTGCGCATGGTCAGCCGTCGCCGCAAGCTGCTGGACTACCTCAAGTCCAGGGATGCCGACCGTTACGTTGCGCTGATCGCCAAGCTTGGCCTGCGCAAGTAATCGGTAAATTGAATGCAAGGCGCCTGAGTTAGTTCACTAGCTCAGGCGCTTTCTACTTTGAGTTTTTCATTTCGGAGTCTGTCGCGACGAATACGCGCTGTGTCATTCCATGAAGGATTGCCGATCTTTCATGGAATGGCATCGTGTTCGGATAGTCCGGCTCCGGGCCCCCGGCACAGCCTCATGTGCCGCTGATCTCAGGAGCTGAACATGTCCATTTTCAACAAAGTCACCAAAACCTTCCAGTGGGGCGACAAGACCGTCGTCATGGAAACCGGCGAGATCGCTCGCCAGGCCTCCGGCGCCGTGCTGGTCAACATTGACGACACCGTCGTGCTGGCGACCGTCGTGGCGTCCAAGGGCTCCAAGCCCGGCCAGGACTTCTTTCCGCTGACCGTCGATTACATCGAGAAGACCTATGCCGCCGGCAAGATCCCCGGTAGTTTCTTCAAGCGCGAGGCCAAGCCGAGCGAGCACGAAACCCTGACCAGCCGCCTGATCGACCGCCCCATCCGCCCACTCTTCCCCGAGGGCTTTTTCAACGAGGTGCACGTGGTGATTCACACCATTTCGTTGAACCCTGAGGTGGACGCCGACATCGCCGCGCTGATCGCGTCGAGCGCCGCGCTGGCCATCTCCGGCATTCCGTTTGCTGGGCCCATCGGCGCCGCTCGCGTCGGCTACATCAACGGTGAGTACGTGCTGAACCCGGGCCAGACCGCTCGCAAGAGTAGTCAGCTGGATCTGGTCGTGGCCGGCACCGAAGCGGCCGTGCTGATGGTGGAGTCCGAGGCTCAGCAACTGTCGGAAGAAATCATGCTGGGTGCGGTCGTGTTCGGCCACGAGCAAGGCAACGTCGCGATCAATGCCATCCATGAACTCGTTCGTGACGCGGGCAAGCCGGTCTGGGACTGGCATGCGGCGGCCAAGGACGAAGAACTGATCGCCAAGGTCACCGCTTTGGCCGAAGAGAAGCTGCGCGCCGCCTACCAGATCCGCAACAAGCAGAGCCGCACGCACGCCTGCCGCGAGGCCTACGCCGTGGTGATGGCCGACCTGAAGGAGGCCGGTGTGGCGTTCGACAGCGTCAAGGTCGAGGGCATGCTGTTCGACATCGAGGCCCGTATTGTCCGCAGCCAGATCCTGGCCGGCGAGCCGCGCATCGATGGCCGTGACACCCGCACCGTGCGCCCCATCGAAATCCGCAACGGCGTGCTGCCGCGCACCCACGGCTCGGCGCTGTTCACCCGCGGTGAAACCCAGGCGCTCGTCGTGTCCACTCTGGGCACCGAACGCGATGCCCAGCGCATCGACGCCCTGGCCGGCGAGTACGAAGACCGCTTCATGCTGCACTACAACATGCCTCCCTTTGCCACCGGCGAGGTGGGCCGCATGGGCAGCACCAAGCGCCGCGAGATCGGCCACGGCCGCTTGGCCAAGCGCGCGCTGGTTGCCGTGTTGCCGAGCAAGGAAGAGTTCCCCTACACGATGCGTGTCGTGTCCGAGATCACCGAATCGAATGGATCTTCGTCGATGGCATCCGTCTGCGGCGGCTGCCTGTCGCTGATGGACGCCGGCGTGCCTCTGAAGGCG
Source organism: Candidatus Skiveiella danica (assembly GCF_022705245.1). NCBI lineage: Bacteria > Pseudomonadati > Pseudomonadota > Betaproteobacteria > Burkholderiales > Comamonadaceae > Candidatus Skiveiella > Candidatus Skiveiella danica. The sequence continues at coordinate 6,614 of NZ_JAKJEW010000059.1, forward strand.
CATGTCGCCGGCATCGCAATGGGCCTGATCAAGGAAGCCAACCGCTTTGCCGTCCTGACCGACATCCTGGGTGACGAGGACCACCTCGGCGACATGGACTTCAAGGTGGCCGGCACGACCAACGGCATCACCGCGCTGCAGATGGACATCAAGATCCAGGGCATCACCAAGGAAATCATGCAGGTGGCGCTGGCGCAGGCCAAGGAAGCCCGCATGCACATCCTCGGAAAGATGCAGGAGGCCATGGGCGAGGCCAAGGCCGAGGTGTCCAACTTCGCGCCCAAGCTCTACACCATGAAGATCAATCCCGAGAAGATCCGTGACGTGATCGGCAAGGGCGGCTCCGTCATCCGTGCGCTGACCGAAGAAACCGGGTGCCAGATCAATATCGACGAAGACGGCACCATCACCATTGCCGCCACCGACGCGACCAAAGCCGATGAGGCCAAGCGCCGCATCGAGCAAATCACCGCGGAAGTGGAAATCGGCAAGGTGTATGAAGGCCCGGTGACCAAGATCCTGGATTTCGGCGCCCTGATCAACCTGCTGCCTGGCAAAGACGGTTTGCTGCACATCAGCCAGATCGCGCATGAGCGCGTCGAGAAGGTGACCGACTATCTCAAGGAAGGCCAGATCGTCAAGGTCAAGGTGCTCGAGACCGATGAAAAAGGCCGGGTCAAGCTGTCCATGAAAGCGCTGCTGGATCGTGCGCCCCACAACCCGGACGCGGCTGCCCAGCAATAATCGCTATTTTTTATATAGCAGATGTTGACCATTTGACGCTGGACTGATTCCGTTTTTACATGAAAGTCGTTGAAATCCAGAAGCCCGGCGCGCCTGAGGTGCTGGTCCCGGGAGTGAGGCAGGATCCGGTGGCGGGAATCGGTGAAGTGCTGATTCGCGTGGCAGCCAGTGGGGTGAATCGACCCGACGTCTTGCAGCGCACCGGCAGTTACCCGGTGCCGCCTGGCGCGTCGGATATTCCCGGCTTGGAGGTGGCAGGTGTCATCGAAGCGGGCGATCCGGCCGCCATGGATTCGGCCGGACTGGCGATCGGCGACCGGGTTTGCGCTCTGGTGGCGGGCGGAGGATACGCCGAGCGGTGTGTTGCACCGGCCGGCCAATGTCTTCCCGTCCCACATGGCCTGAGCGACGTTGAGGCCGCGTCATTGCCCGAAACGTTCTTCACAGTCTGGAGCAACGTGTTTGACCGGGCGCGCTTGCAAGCCGGTGAAGTCCTGCTGGTTCAGGGGGGCACGAGTGGCATTGGCGTTACGGCCATCCAGATGGCCAAAGCGCTGGGCGCTATGGTGATCGCAACCGCGGGCAGCGACGACAAATGTGCGGCTTGCCTGGCCTTGGGGGCGGATCACGCCATCAATTACAAGACGCAGGATTTCGTCGCGGAAGTCAAGCGACTGACCGACGGTGCCGGCGTGAATGTGGTGCTTGACATGGTTGCGGGCGGCTATGTGGCTCGCGAGATCGAGTGTCTGGCGGAAGATGGTCGACTGGTCCTCATCGCGGTGCAAGGTGGCGTCAAAAGTGAGTTCAATGCCGGGTTGGTGCTGCGTAAGCGCCTGACGGTGACCGGTTCTACATTGCGGCCCCGGCCAGTCGAGTTCAAGGCAGCCATCGCGAAGGCCTTGAAGGCCAAAGTCTGGTCGCTGATCGAATCCGGGCACATCAAGCCAGTGATTCACAGCGTGTTCGATGCACTGGCGGTGGGCGATGACCTTCCCAGCGGGGCTGCGAGGGCTCATGCGCTGATGGAGTCCAATCAGCACATCGGAAAAATTGTTCTCACTTGGGGTGATGCATGAAAAAGAAGCTCATCGCCGGCAACTGGAAGATGAACGGTGGCCTGGCTGCAAACGAAGCACTGGCGAAAGCGCTGTTGGGGGGCTTAAGCGTGCCGGCATGCAACGTCGCAGTCTGCGCGCCGGCGCCGTACCTGGCTCAGCTGCAGGTGCTGCTGGCGAATTCGGCGATTGCGCTGGGAGCCCAGGACGTGTCCGCGCATGAATCCGGGGCATACACCGGTGAGGTGTCGGTGGCGATGCTGAAGGAATTCGGGGTGCGCTACGCGATCGTCGGTCATTCGGAGCGCCGTCAGTACCATGGCGAAACCGACGCGGCCGTGGCGGCCAAGGCGCAGCGGGCGCTGGCCGCGGGCATCACGCCCATCGTCTGCGTCGGGGAGACGCTGGCGGAGCGCGAGGCCGGCAAGACCGAGGAGGTGGTGAAGCGCCAGCTTGCCGCCGTTATCCACGCCAATGGCCATTGCATCAGTGAAATCGTGGTGGCCTACGAGCCGGTGTGGGCCATCGGGACCGGCAAGACCGCTTCACCTGAGCAGGCGCAGCAAGTGCACGCGGTCCTGCGCGCGCAGCTCAGAGCCGCCAGTGACCATGCGGATCGCATCGCGATTCTCTACGGTGGCAGCATGAACGCCGCCAATGCTGCGCAATTGCTGGCGCAGCCCGATATCGATGGCGGGCTGATTGGCGGTGCCTCGCTGAAGGCGCCCGATTTCCTGACCATCATTGCCGCCGCAGGCTGACCCCTGTCGCGACCGATTATCTATTTCTGGAGTTATTGAATGAGTGTCCTGCTAACCCTTCTTCTGGCGGTTCAAATGCTTTCAGCATTGGGCATGATCGGCCTGATCCTGATTCAGCACGGCAAGGGCGCTGACATGGGCGCAGCCTTTGGAAGCGGCGGCTCGGGCAGCCTGTTCGGTGCCAGTGGCAGCGCCAACTTTCTCTCGCACACCACGGCAGCGCTTGCTGCCGTGTTCTTTGTCTGCACCTTGTTGCTGGCCTATTTCGGCGGTGTTCGGCCCGCGGCGAGCAGTTCCAGTGTGCTGGAGCGTGCTGCCGTCACTGCGCCAGCTCCGGCCGCGTCGGGCGCCGCCACGCAAATTCCGGGAAGCGCTGGCGTGCCAGCAACCCCCGTGCCGGCAGCTCCTGCAGCACCGGCATCCGGCGCAGCCCAGATTCCCGGGAAATAGAGACTAGACGCGCTGAAATTCCTCCTTCGCGTCAGGAGATTGGAAGGTTTTTCAGGGTAAACTCTTAGCTGTTCGAACGTGGCGTACTGTGCGATTTTCCTCAGCTACAGCGAACAAAAAAGACTGCCGTCGTGGTGAAATTGGTAGACACGCTATCTTGAGGGGGTAGTGGCGAAAGCTGTGCGAGTTCGAGTCTCGCCGACGGCACCAACTGAAACAGCCTTTTCGGCCTGAAGGGTCGTCAGGCCAAAGTGATGATCAGATCCGCAAGATGAACCTGGAACAATACCTCCCCGTTTTTCTGTTCATCTTGATTGGCGCTGCCGTTGGCATTGCGCCGCAAGTCATCGGCTACATCCTCGGACCGAATCGCCCCGATCCGGCCAAAAATTCCCCCTACGAGTGTGGCTTCGAAGCATTCGAAGACGCGCGCATGAAGTTTGATGTGCGCTACTACCTCATTGCCATTCTCTTCATCTTGTTCGATCTGGAAAC
>NZ_JAKJEW010000005.1:0-29033 GCF_022705245.1 Candidatus Skiveiella danica
CAATCCGCTTCAGAAAGCACGCCCTCTCGCCTGACCTCCATCAGAATGTTGCGTGCCACCCGAAACAGAAGAGAACCCAAAAATTGGCAGATTCCCAGCGCCAATGGGTCATTTATTGCTACCAAATCCGAAGTAGCCCATCGTCCCGGACGCGGAGCCGGTTGGCACACGGCAGGGGCCGCCAGAGCCTGGTGGACCCCATCGGTCCCCGGTTGCCGCGGGATGCGCCCCCGCTCAGTTCTTGCGACCGATGGCGGTGTAGAGCTCTGCCACCGGTACCACCCGTCCGTGCAGGGGCAGGATTTTCTCGACCTGCAGGTTCAGGCGCTCGATGTTCTGCACCAGGTTCACGTGCAAGGCGTTGGGGGTGGCGGGCGGCGGTGCGCCGGGTGGGCCGGGCGTGAAGGCGTCAGCTTCGATCAGCAGCTTCTCCCGCGGCAGGTGGACCATCATGAAGCCGCGCGCATGCACACTGCCCTCGATGTAATGCACGTCGACCACGCGATCACCATCGGTGAAGCGCCGCTGCCCCGGCACCCCGGTCAACTGCGCGGTGCGGCCGGACTTCTGCATCGCATCGGGGCTGAGGCGGTTCGGATTGGCCAGCGTCCTTTCGAAGTAGGGCCGGGCCAGCTCGCTGGTGACCAGTGTGGCGCCCTCGGCCACGGCGGTGCGCAGGCCGCCCGAATGGTCGAAGTGGTGGTGCGAGTTGACGACAAAGCGGATCGGCTTGCCAGGGGCAAGCTTTTTCGCTTCCGCCAGCATCGGCAGGGCGCGGCCGTCAAACAAGGGGCTTTCGACCACCATCAGGTGGTCCTTCATCTCGATGGCCACGCTGTTGTGCGAGCCCCCGGCCAGGAACCACACCCCCTCGGCCACCTTGTCGGCCGTGACCTTCTCGGTCGCCGCACTCACCAGCGCAGGCACCTCGATGGCCACCGGCGCATTCGGCTTGACCTCGCTCACGGCCAGATCCAGCACCGGGAAACCGCCCAGGCTCTGGCGGATGCGCTTGGGGAATTTGACCCCGCCGACGTCCTGATAGTCCGAGAACGTGATCACCGACCCGGTATCGCCCATGACCGGGTTCGGCAGCACCGACTCGATTTGCTCCACCAGCCCGTCGGCATTGATCAGCGCCATGGCCCGCAGGCGCCCGGGCATGACGAAGGAGACGGCCCACAGGGTGCGACCGTCCTGCGTGCGGGGGGTCAGCGTGGGCTGGTTGGCGAGTGCGGCCTTGATCACGCCATGCGGCGTGGTCCACAGGTCATGCACGCGCGCGTCCAGGTCGCGCGGTGAAGCCACCGGTGCCGGGCCGACGAGATTCCATGCATAGCCACCGCGCATCAGCCCGGTGGTGCGCTGCTCGCCGGTGCCCATCAGCGGCACCGCGCCCCCGCCGGTGGGCTCGGCCCGGCTGCGTGCGGCGTCCTCGCGGAAGGCCCCCTGGTCATAGTCCGCCAACCGGGTAAAGCTGGAATAGGTGATCTTCGGCCAGGCCCCGCCAGGCTCGTAGGCCTGGCCGAAAGTGGCACCGGTGCCACTGCCAGCGAACGAAATGCTCTTCAGGTCCTTGCCGCCCATCGCACTGTCGGCCCGCCGCAGCACGGACTCGGCACTTTCGGGCGCCGTGCTGGCACAGGAGACCAGCGCGGCGACAGTTGCCGTCCAGACGAAGAGGCGGCCGAGCCGACCGAAGGGAGAAGTTCGAACCATGATGCACTCCTGTTGCAGACGGGTTGCCGGGAAGTCGATCCACCTTGATCCTAGTCAAGCGACAGCGCCGCCGAAACTAGGGAAAGCCGCTACAAAATAATGCCGCCGCCAGGGAATATTCCGGCAAACCGGGTTTGCCGACCCCATCCGCCTGACCATCATGCCCCGCCGTCCAATCGACATGCAGCCCTCACCCGACCGTCTGGCCACAGCCTTGGCCTTGCTGCATGCGCAGGCGCGCCCCGGCGAACTGGCCGGCATGGCGCGCTTTGGCATCGTCGGGGAGCGGCGCCTGGGCCTGTCCATGCCCGCCATGCGCCGGATCGCCAGGACCCTCGGGCGCGACCACGAACTGGCCCTGCAGCTCTGGGCCACCGGCATTCCTGACGCGCGGATCGTCGCCGGCATGGTGGCCGACCCGGCGCGCCTGACGTCGCGGCAGATGGATGCGTGGGCGCTGGGTTTCGAGTCCTGGGACGTCTGCGACCAGGTCTGCGGCAGCGCTTTTCTGGCCTCGCCACAGGCCTGGGACAAGGTGGCGCAATGGGCCGCGCGCCCGGAAACTTTCGTGCGCCGGGCCGCGTTCGCTCTGCTGGCCACGCTGGCGGTGCACGACAAGTCAGCCGACAACGCCGCATTCGTCCACGCGCTGGCGCTGATCGAGGGCGCGGCCGGCGACGAGCGCAACTTCGTGAAGAAGGCCGTGAACTGGGCGCTGCGCAACATCGGCAAGCGCAACCCCGCGCTGAACCAGGCCGCCATCGACGCCGCACGCCGCATCCAGGCGCAGGGTTCGCGCGCCGCGCGCTGGATTGCCGCCGACGCCTTGCGTGAGCTCACCGGCGACGCGGTGCAGGCCCGTCTGAAGGCGCGGTGCTGACCCCAGCGCCCTTTCCCAAAGAAATCCATCGAAAATGGCCACAACCCAGCGTGATTGGGTAGCTGGCAGCTACTAAATCAGGAGTAACCAGGGTGTTCGACCCCTGCACCCTGCCCCGCGCCAGCGGGTACAGTCGGGCTTTCCCCTTTCCGGACAGGACCACACATGGCACGGGCAAGTCAATGGGCAGAGAAGGTGCTGGCCTTGCTCCAGGGCGGCAACACGGCCGCCTCGATCGCGCAGATCAAGGTCGCACCCAGCGTGAAAGACCTCAAGGCGCTGCAGACCGCCATGATCGTCGGCCGCCTCACCGGGCGCTGGCGCGACGTGGACGAGGCCGTGCAGGACAACCTGGCCCTGCTGTCGGCCCCGCGCCTGCACCGCGCCCCCTGAGGTCCGCGATGCACACGACCCATCCCACCCCGTCCAAGGAAGCCATCGCCCTGCTCGACCCGTTCGAGCGGCTCGGGCTGGACCGCATCGAACTGGTGCAGACGCTCTCCCAGGCCGAGCGCGCGCTGGATGAGCTGGCGCGGGCAACGGCCTGGGGGTTCGACACCGAGTCCAAGCCCACCTTCCAGAAACACGAGGTTTCGCACGGGCCGCATGTGGTGCAACTGGCCACGCTGGAGCGGGCCTGGGTGTTCCAGCTGCACGACGGCGATTGCCGCGCCCTCGCCGCCGAAGCCCTGGCCCGGCCCGGGGTGGTCAAGGCCGGCTTCGGCCTGGGCGACGACCGCAAGCGCATCCGGGAAAAGCTCGGCGTGGAGCCGCTGTACGTGCTGGATCTCAACCACGTGTTCCGCCAGCGCGGCTACCGCAAGGACATGGGCGTGAAAGGCGCGGTGGCGGTGCTGTTCAACCGGCGCTTCATCAAATCGGGCAAGGCGTCCACTTCCAACTGGGCCAATGACCGCCTGACCGAAGCCCAGCTCATCTATGCGGCCAACGATGCCTGGGCCGCGCTGCGGGTGTACCACGCGCTGGGTCTGGACCCGGGTCAGCCCGCGGCCTGACGCCAGGGGCCTCAGGCCTTGCCGGGCACCTGCATGCGCGTGCCCAGGTGCAGGCCCGCATCCAGCAACAGCAGCTCACCGGTCATGGTGCGTGCGCCGTCGATCAGCCAGACGATGGCTTCAGCCACGTCCTCGGGCGTGCTGGCGCGGCCCAGGGCCGTGCTCTGTTCGGTCAGGGCCTTGACCTTCTCGAAGCCCTCCTGCCCCAGCCCGTCGACGAACCAGCGAGAGGTGATCAGGCCCGGGCAGACCGCGTTGACGCGCACCTCCGGCGCCAGCGCGCGCGCCAGGTACAGCGTCATCGAATTGACGGCACCCTTTGAGGCGATATAGGGCACCGAGGAGCCGATGCCCAGCGAGCCGGCCACCGACGACACGTTGACGATGCAGCCCTGCGCAGCCTTCAGGTGCGGCGCACAGGCGCGCACCATCTGGAAGGCGCCCACCGCGTTCACCGCAAAGATGCGTTGAAAAGTGTCCGCGTCCAGCACCTCCCAGTTCGCCGCGCCGGTGAAGGTGGAGATGCCCGCGTTGTTGACCAGCGCGTCGATGCGCCCCCAGCGTTCCATTGCCCCGGTGACCAATGCGCGGCAGTCGGCGTCCTCGGCCACGTCGCCCTGCATCAGCAGGGTGTCTGCACCCGCCTCGTCACAGGCGGCTTGCGACGCCAGCGCCTCGGCCTCGCTGCGCGAGTAGTTGATCAGCACGTTGTAGCCGCGACGGGCCAACAAGAGTGCGGTGGCCGCACCCACGCCGGTGCCCGAACCGGTGATGAGGGCGACTTTGCGATCGTTCATGAAAACTCCCTGGTTTCGGACGGCACGCGCGAACGAACGGTTCAATCTGGCTTCGCCCCGGACTCTTTCACCACCTTGGCCCATTTGACCGTCTCGACCTGGATCAGTGCAGCCAGGGCCTCCGGAGTGCCGGGCGACGGGTCCAGGCCCAGCGTCGTCAGCTTCTCTTTCACATCGGGCAAGGCCAGCACGCGGGCGGTCTCGGCGCTGATGCGCAGCTGCACATCGCGCGGCAGGCCGGCCGGGGCCAGCAAAGCGAACCAGGAGGTGGCTTCGAAACCCGGCAGGCCCTGCTCGGCGATGGTGGGAATGTTGGGCGCCGCGGGCGAGCGGGCGGCACTGGTCACGCCAATGGCGCGCACCTCGCCGGCCTTGACCAGCGGCAGCGCCGAGGGCATGTTGTCGAAGATCATTTCGATGCGCCCGCCCAGCAGGTCCGGCACGGCCTGCGCGCGGCCCTTGTAGGGGATGTGCTGCATCTTCACGCCAGCCATCGTGTTGAACAGTTCGCCCGACAGGTGGATCGAGGTGCCGCTGCCCGAGGAGCCAAAGTTCAGCGGCTGCTTGCGCGCCAGTTCGATCAGTTCCTTGACGTTCGTCGCGGGCACCTTGTTGTTGACCACCAGCAGGTTGGGCGTGGACGCCAGAAAGCTCACCGGCGTGAAGTCCTTGACGTGGTTGTAGGGCATGACGGCGTACAGCGCGGGGTTGATCGCGTGCGTGCCCACGGTGCCGATGACCAGCGTGGTGCCGTCGCCGGTGCTCTTGGCCACGAAGTCCGCGCCGATGTTGCCGCCCGCGCCGGGCTTGTTGTCGACGGTGAAGGTCTGCCCCAGCGACTGGCCCCACTTGTCGGCGAGGATGCGCGCCAGCGTGTCGGGCGCGCCGCCTGGCGGGAAGGTCACAACGATCTTCACGGGTTTGGTCGGCCACACAGCCGATTGCGCCAACGCCTGTGCCGCAGGCAGCAGCGCGGCGAGCGCCAGCGCGGCCAGGGGCACCCCTTGGGCAAATGCAAGCCTGAACGCGGATCGGCGTGATGTGACGGGCATGGAGGTCTCCTCGGGTGGTTTCAGGCCAGTGTGCCGAAGGCAGGGCCGCTGCACAGCCCCGAAAACCCTGACGCGCGTCGCCTGCACGACAGCATCGACGGCGCGCGCGGCGCCAAGGGCCGGCTGGGTCTGGCCACACACCGTGGAGCCGTCGTACGGCCTTTGTGCGCCATCAGACAGATGGCCGCGCGGCCAGCCGCCACAATGAACCTGAACCGGAGGACTCCGCAGTTTCAATGCCCTACCCGGCAGTGCCGCGGGATTTCCGCCCAACGCGCGTCACCACCAGCCTGAAGGTCTATCCATGAAAAAACTGCTCCTCGCCACCGCGCTCCTCGCGCTGGCGGGTTCCGCCCATTGCGCAGACGTCGCCGTCTCGGTCACGGTCGGCCAGCCCGGCTTCTACGGTCACATCGACATCGGCGGCATGCCGCCACCGCAGCTGGTTTACGCCCGGCCGGTGGTCATCCAGCAACCGGTCGGTGTGGTGTACCAGCCCGTCTACCTGCGGGTGCCGCCCGGCCACGAGAAGAACTGGCGCAAGCATTGCCAGCGCTACAACGCCTGCGGGCGGCCCGTCTATTTTGTCCAGGACACCTGGTACACCAACGTCTATGCACCCCAGTACCGCGCCGAACATGGGGGCGGCAAGGGCCACAAGGGCAACAACGGTCATGACAACGGCAAGGGCCACGACAAAGGGAACAAGGGCAAAGGGCACGACTGATCGGCGCCCGCCGGCCAGCCCGGCGCCCGCTTCGCCGCATGGCGCCCAGGCGCAGACGCTCGTGCAAGCGGCTCCCAGGCGGGTCAGCGCTTGCGTTTCGAAGGGGTCAGCGCCGTGCATACTTGGGGCTGGCGCTTTCAGCCAGCGATTGACCACCCATTGAGCCCTCCCATGACCCAGCCCCACGACAGCGAATGGATCGAAAACGTCACCTTTGCCGAAATCGTCGTCGGCCAGAGCGCTTTCCTGCAGCGGACCCTTTCACAGGCCGACATCATGGCGTTTGCCGCTGTCTCGGGCGACACCAATCCGGCCCATCTGGACGCGAAATACGCCAATGACACCCTGTTCCACGGCGTCATCGCCCACGGCATGTGGGGTGGCGCGCTGGTGTCTGCGGTCTTGGGCACCCAGCTGCCCGGCCCCGGCACCATCTACATGGACCAGACCCTGCATTTCACCAAGCCGGTGCGGATCGGCGACACGCTGACCGTCACGGTCACGGTGCTGACCAAGGACGACGAAAAGAAACGGGTGGAGCTGGACTGCCAGATCGTCAACCAGAAGGGTGCCAGCGTGATGCACGGCACCGCACGGGTGCTTGCGCCCACCGAGAAGGTGAGGCTGCCCCGGCTGCACGCGCCCATGGTGCAGCTCTGCGACCCCTACTGATTTCATAGCAGATGACGACCATTCCACGTTGGGGAATGGTCAGAACCCTTCAATATCTCAGGGTCGCAGGCCCTTCGGGGAGGGGTGGCAGACGGAATCGACGATGCGTCCCTGGTCGAATGGCGGTCGGATCGGCTGAGCGTGCGCAGGCATCCCCTCAAAGAGCCGAGCCCAACCGCCCCACCCCCTCCACAATCTTCTCCACCCCCACCGTCGCAAAGCTCAGCCGCAGCGTCGCGTGATCGGGATGGGCGCAGTAGAACGGCGCGCCGGGGACGAAAGCCACCCCTTTGTCGATGGCCGACTTCGCGAACACGGCACCATCGCTGACCTTGCCGCCGGCACCCGTGAGGCGCGCCCAGACGAACAGGCCGCCCTGGGGCTGCACGAACTCGATGGCGTCTCCCAGTTCGCCGCGCAGTGCGTCGCACATGACCTGTGCGCGTTCCGCATAAACCCGGCGCACATGCGCCAGCGTGCCAGGCATGCGGCTGGCTTTCAGGTACTGGGCGGCGGTCGCCTGGGCGAAGGTGCTGGTGTGCGCGTCGCTGAACTGCTTGCACATGGTGGCCTTGGCCAGCAAATCGGCCGGGGCGATCATCCAGCCCACCCGCAGGCCGGGGCTCAGCACCTTGCTCAAGCTGCCGCAGTGCGCCAGCAGCTCGCGGCTGCCCGGCACCAGCGGGCTCATGGCCAGCAGGCTGGGCGGTGGGCGGTCGTCCGCCGTCTGGCCGAAATACAGGTCACCGTAAGGGTCGTCTTCGACGAACAGGGTCTGATGGCGCACGGCCATCTCCAGCACGGCCTTGCGGCGGGCCAGGCTCAGCATCGCGCCGCTGGGGTTGCCAAAGGTGGGGATGAGGTAGACGAACTTGGGCTTGTGCTCGACGATCAGCTTCTCCAGCTCATCGGTCTTCACGCCGTTGCCGTCGATCGGCGCGCTGATCAGCTCAGCGCCGTACAGCCGGAAGCACTGGATGGTGGCCAGGAAGGTGGGGCCCTCGACGATGACCTTGTCACCGGGGGAAATCAGCGTCTTGCCCAGCAGGTCCAGCGCCTGCTGGCTGCCGGTGGTGACGATGAGGTTCTCGGGTGCCACGGCGGTGCAGCCCTTGCCCGTCATGAAGGCGGCGAGCTGCTCTCGCAACGGGCCGTAGCCCTCGGTGGCACCGTATTGCAGCGCGCCGCCGGCCTCTTCGGTGAGTGCGGCATTGACGGCGGCTCGGATACCGTCGACGTCGAACATCGCGCTGTCGGGGAAGCCGCCGGCAAAGCTGATGATGCCCGGCTTGCCCAGCAGCTTGAAGAGTTCGCGGATGGCGGAGGTTTCGACGTTGTTCAGGCGGTCGGCAAACTGGAGGGACATGGCGTGGGGCCCGCTGGGCGGGGCAATGAATTCGACGTGCGGGCATTCTGACATGGCAGCAGGGTTTTGACGCTGGCGCGACAGCCCGCCGCCCCCATTGGCGTCTAACCTGCGGGACTTCGGCACCCCCCCGACCGAGCCCCCCTCCCGGAGACCCCATGATCGAACAGCACCTGGACATCCCCACCGCCGACGGCGCCATGAACACCTTTGTGGTCCATCCGGAGGAAGGCGGCCCCTTCCCCGTGGTGCTGTTCTACATGGACGCGCCGGGCAAGCGCGAGGAACTGCACGACATGGCGCGCCGCCTGGCGGCCGTCGGCTACTACGTGGTGCTGCCGAACCTGTACTACCGCAACAGCCGTGACTACTGGCTCAAGGAGCGCACCGAAGCCGGCATGGCCGAGATGTTCGGCTTCATGGCCACGCTCAATGCCCGCACCACCGGAGTCGATACTGCCGCGCTGCTGCAATTTGTCGATGCCCAGCCGCAGGCCAACGCCAGCCGCATCGGCGCGGTGGGCTACTGCATGAGCGGGCCGTTCGTGATGTGGGCGGCGGCGCAGTTTCCCGGGCGCTTCAGCAGCATTGCGTCCATCCACGGCGCCAACATGGCGACCGACCAGCCCGATTCGCCGCACTTGATGGCGCCCAGAATCCTGTGCGAGAGCTACTTTGCCTGCGCCGAGATCGACAAATGGGCGCCACCGGCCGACATCCAGAAGCTGGAGTCAGCGCTGAAAACCGCCGGCACGGCGCACCGCATCGAGTGGTATCCGGGGGTCGAGCATGGCTTTGTGTTTCCGCTGCGCGCTGGCATCTACAACCAGGCGGCGGCGGAACGGCACTGGGAGTGCCTGTTCAGCCTGTTCAGGCGCACGCTGACCGCGTAAGTCGACGATTCGCACGCGAAGCCGGTCGCATACCCCGAGCAGCATGCAAGCCCTTCACCGGGCGCAAGGATGAATCCCGATCGTCTGAGGGCCGCAACGTCTTCGTGATAAATTGCCGACATCTAGGAAGTTTCCTATCCCCTTCAGCCCATGCACAGCCGACTCCCGCCCCTTGAAGCACAGCCTGGTGAGGAAGAGGTTGAACGTGTCATCTGCGCGAGCTTGGCGTGGGACCGCAACGGCGTCTATGCCACGATGGAAGACATCCGCGAACACGCCCTGCGCCACAACCCGGCAGTCGGCATCCACGTTGCACTGCTCTACCAGAGCGGATGGTTCCTGCATTGGGCGGAGGGCCCGAAGCAGGCGGTGCGCACCCTGTTCGACCGCATCCGCCAGGACCCGCGCCATCATGACCAGACCGTCGTGCACCACAGCCGCGGCCGGCGCCTGCTGATGACGACTTGGTCGATGCTGCTGTCGCCTTCGACCGAGACGCCGGAGCAATTCGGGCGCCGTGTGCTCGCGCTGCGCGAGCAGATGAAACGCGGCAGACAGTACGCACCCACCTCGGTCGTGCGCCAACTCATGATGCCGATGCGCCTGCCCCAGGCCCAGTCGCTGCCCGACCCGGAGGCCTACCACCGGGTTGTGGTCTGCGCGGCATACGGCAACGGCGCCTTTGGCCTCGTGCATTGGCTGGCCCAACAACACAGCCTGCCGAAAGAAAGCCGCCGCCTTGCGGGGGAGTCCGATCTGGACAGTGGCAGCGACTATGTGGAGTTCATGATGGGCGAGCACCCCTGCCGCGTGATTGCGGTGGCGCGCTCCAATCTGGCGTCCGGTCTGCATCGCTCGCTGGTGCCCGACTGGCGTTTTCTCGTGTTGCTGTTCAGCGCCGACATGAAGCGCAACGAGGCACTGCTCGACCGGGTGCGGCTGGCCTTCCAGGACATCCACCGTGCCCCCGAACTGATCGGGATGGCCCCCGATGCCACCACCCGCGCGCGGGTCGAGCAGTCCGCGCGCCCGCAAGGCCTGCGTTTCCTCGATGGCGGGCTGGTGCACGACAGCGACAGCGAAGCCATCTGGAAGTCCATCGCCGCCCGTCTGGAACAAGTGGGCGAGCCCCGGCGCACCGCCTGGGACACCGTGAGTTCGTTCATACCCCTGTGACAGGCTGGCCCGCCTTACACTGCGCCCCATGAAAACCGCGCAGATCGAGGCCTTCTTCGCCACCCTCCAGGCGGCCAACCCGCATCCCGTCACCGAGCTGGAATATACCAACGTGTTCGAGCTGCTGGCCGCCGTGCTGCTGTCGGCCCAGGCCACCGATGTGGGGGTCAACAAGGCCACCCGCCGACTGTTTCCGGTGGCGAACACGCCGCAGAAAATGCTGGATCTGGGCCTTGAAGGGCTGGAAGGCCACATCAGGACCATCGGCCTGTACCACAGCAAGGCGAAACATCTGCTGCAGACCTGCCGCATCCTGGTAGAGCAGCACGGCGGCCAGGTGCCGCGCACGCACGAGGCACTGGAGGCCCTGCCCGGCGTGGGGCGCAAGACCGCCAACGTGGTGCTGAACGTCGCGTTCGGCGAGCCGACTTGTGCCGTGGACACGCACATCTTCCGCGTGAGCAACCGCACCGGGCTGGCGCCGGGGAAGACGCCGCTTGAAGTGGAAATGAAGCTGCTGAAACGCATCCCCCCCGCCTACCGGGTGGATGCGCACCACTGGCTGATCCTGCTTGGGCGCTACGTGTGCCAGGCGCGCAAGCCACAGTGCTGGCAGTGTGCCGTCGCCGCGAACTGCGATTTCAAACCGAAGACGCCGCCGCAACCAGACGCACACATGGACCGTTTGGCGATCGGGAATCGCCGATAAAGTCGAGAAATGCGACTTCAGTCGGCGTAGATGCCGGCTTTCTTGATGACCGGGCCCCACTTGGCGATCTCGGCCTCCAGGTGGTTCTTCAGGCCGGCCGGCGTGAGCTTGTCGGACGGCGGAATGTCGGAACTGAGCTCGGCCAGGCGCGTCTTGACCATCGGGTCGGCGAGCGCGGCGCGCAGCGCGACGTTGATCTTCTCCAGCACCGGCGCTGGCGTGCCCTTGGGCGCGTACAGGCCGTGCCAGACCTTCACTTCAAAGCCCTTCAGTCCCTGCTCGTCGAGCGTGGGCACGTTGGGCAAGGCGTCCAGCCGCTTGAGCGTGGTGACGCCGTAGACCTTGACGCGGCCGTCCTTGATCATGGGCACGGTCTGCGTGGTCTGGTCACAGAGCAGGTCGACCTGACCGCCAAGCAGGTCGTTCATCGCGGGGCCGGTGCCCTTGTAGGGAATGGTATTGAGCTCCACGCCGATCTGGCTCATGAACAGCAGGCCGCACAGGTGCGAGACCGCGCCCAGGCCGGCATTGGCCAGCGACACCTTGTCCTTGTTGGCCCGGACGTACGCTTCCAGCTCCTTGTAGTTCGCCGGCGGAAAGTCCTTGCGTGCCAGCAGCGTCATGGGCACATCGACCACCTGCCCGATGTACTCGTAGTCCTTCATGGGATCGAACGAGAGCTTCTTGTACAGCGCCGGGGCGGTCGACATGCCCATGTGGTGGATGAACAGCGTGTAGCCGTTGGGCGCCGCGCGCGCCACTTTGGTGGCGGCAATGGTGCCGCCCGCGCCAACGGTGTTTTCCACCAGCACCGACTGGCCCAGGGACTTGCCCATGGGAATGGCCAGCATGCGCGCCACCACGTCGGTCGGCCCGCCCGCGGCGAACGGAACCACCAGGGTCACCGGCTTGTCCGGGTAAGGCGCCTGGGCGGCGGCTGGTGCCATGGCGAAGACGGAAAGTGCGGCGAAACCGGCCGTCACAACGGCGTTGATTCTTTGTCTCATGGGGTCATCCTTGGTTCATGGGCCTGGCAAAGCCGGGGCCGCTCGGTGACGGCTTGCCAGCGTCGGGAGTCATCCTGACATCGGTCGCGCGATGAGGCAATGCGAGGAATCCCGACTTTCACCTGACCACAGGCGGCGGCCCGGCGCAGCGCTCATGCGGCCGGCGGCAGCAGTGCCCCCACGCGCGGCCACTCGGCCACGCCCCATAGCGCGTCGACAGCGGCCTGCATTTCGACGGCCGTGGCGCCGCCGCTGAAGGCGGCCAGTCGCAGCGCCTTGGCGGTGATCTCTTCGCGGCTGAGCGTGTTGCCGGGGTCGCCCTTGGGTTCGTCCACCCGGCCGTGCAGTTCGCGGCCATCCAGCGTGTGCACCGTGACTTTGCCGATCCAGCGTTGCGGGTAGGCGGCGTCCACCTCATGATCGAGCTTCATTTCCACGCGGTCACGCAGGGCGCGGGTGACCTCGTCCTCGAAGTGCTGGGCGAATTCGGTCAGGCCGGCATGGCCGTAGCGCGCCACCAGCGCCAGCACCGTGCCCATGGAAAACTTGCTCTGGTGCACCGTGGCCGGCTTCACGACCGGGCCGAGCACGTCGATGGCGCCCTGGTGCACATGCGTCACCACGCGGGCCAGGTCGCCGTGCTGCAGGTCGTGCGTGCGCATGACGTGCAGCAGCGCATCGGCGGCAGGGTGCGTGTGCCGGCAGGATGCGTGGTATTTGAACGAGGTCTCCGCCGTGGCCCAGCGCCGGCCCAGACCTGCCGTGAGCTTGAGCGGGCTGGCGTCGCTGGACATGCCGGCGGCCATGCCCTGGGCGCCTTCAAAGATCTCCGCCGCCCCCGTGAAGCCGTCCTTGCCCAGATACGCCGACATCAGGCCGGCGGCGGCGGCATGCGCGGTGTGCAGCTGCTTGCTGTCGGCGGCCGTGCGCAGGAATTCCCACAGCCCCGCCGACTGCGTGCCGGCCGAGCCGAAGGCGTGCTGCATCTGCCCGGCGTCCAGACCGAGCAGGTTGCCGACGGCCGCGGCGGAGGCCAGCGTGCCTGCCGTGCCGGTGGTATGGAACACCTTGTAATGCGAGCGGCCCAGGAACTCGCCGACGCGGATGCCGACCTCGTAGCCCGCAACCGACGCCGTCAGCAGCTGCCGCCCGCTGGCGCCGATGGCCTGCGCCACCGCCACGGCGGCGGGAAAGACGACCGTCGCCGGGTGGAACACCGAGCCGTTGTGCACGTCGTCCTGCTCGGCCACGTGCGAGGCCGCCGCGTTGGCCATGGCAGCGAGGTAGGGGCTGGTCCATGCGCGTCGGGTGATCACTTCGCTCGGGCCCGCTGTGGGCATGTCGCAGCCGGGCGCGGCCTGCGGCCCCATGGCCATGGCGAAGCGCGTGATGCTTTCCACCGGGCGCGAGCCATGGCCGGCCACTGCGGAACCGAACCAGTCCACCAGCAGGTCCTCGGCCTTGCGCACGACGGGCTCGGGAATGGCATCGAAGCGCAATTGGGCAGCAAAGGCGGCGAGCTGGGCGGTGTGGGAGTTCATCAAGGCGTCCTAATGAATGAAATTGGTACCAACCCATCGTGGAATGGTCATATCATGCTACATTTTTGTGAGTATTCGCAGCCGGATCAGATCGCCCCAGCGGCGCGCAGCGCGGCGATGGCGGCCTCGCTGTGGCCCAGTTCGCGCAGGATGGCCTCGGTGTGCTGGCCCACGGCGGGCACCGGGTCCATGCGGTAGTCGAAGGCGTTGCTGCGCCCCGGCGGCAGCAGCGCGGGGATGTCGCCGGCCGGCGAGCCCACGCCGACCCAGCGATCGCGTGCCTTGAGCTGTGGGTGCGCCCACAGGCCGGCCATGTCGTTCATGCGTGCGTTGGCGATCTGGGCTTCGTCCAGGCGCGCCACCACCTGCTCCGTGGTCAGGGCGCCGAAGACAGCCAGGATCAGCGCCTTCAGCGCATCGCGGTGCTCGTTGCGCCGTGCGTTGCTGTCAAAGCGCGGGTCGGTGGCCACACGGGCATCTTTCAGCACGCCTTCGCAGAACAGCTTCCACTCGCGCTCGTTCTGCAGCCCCAGCATCACCGTGCCACCATCCCCGGCCTGGAACGGGCCATACGGATAGATGCTGGCGTGGGAGGCGGCGGTGCGCGGCGGCGGCGGTGCGCCGTCGTACGCGTAGTACAGCGGGTAGTTCATCCACTCGGCCAGCGATTCAAGCATCGACACATCGATGTGGCTGCCCTGCCCGGTCTTGCCGCGCAGCAGCAGCGCCGAGAGGATGCTGGTGTAGGCGTACATGCCGGCCGCGATGTCGGCCACCGAGTTGCCGGCCTTGCTCGGCGCCTCGGGCGTGCCGGTGACCGACAGGAAACCCGCCTCGCTCTGGATCAGCAGGTCGTAGGCCTTCTTGTCGCGATAGGGGCCGTCGTCGCCATAGCCGGAGATGTCGCAGACGATGAGTCGGGGGTGCTCCTTGCTCAAGGCCTCATAACCCAGTCCCATGCGCGCGGCAGCGCCAGGCGCCAGGTTCTGCACCAGCACGTCGGCGTTCTCCAGCAGCTGGCTGAGGACTTCAAGCGCCTGCGGCTGCTTGAGGTCGAGGGTCAGGCTTTCCTTGGAGCGGTTGGTCCAGACGAAGTGTGAGGCCTGGCCCTTGACGCGCGTGTCGTAGGCGCGGGCGAAGTCACCCGCGCCGGGGCGCTCGACCTTGATCACGCGGGCACCGAGGTCGGCGAGCTGGCGCGTGCAGAACGGCGCGGCGATGGCATGTTCGAGGGAGACGACGGTGATGCCGTCGAGGGGGCGTGTCATAAATTTCACCTGGTCAGTTGGGGACAGCACAATGTTCACTGCGTGTCACTCCTGGCCTGTCCCACAAGGTGGACAGCCAATGAAGCGTTGGGGACAGAGCAAAGTTCACTTCGTGTAACTCTTGGTCTGTCCCACAAGATCTCAGAAGGACCTCGGCAACCCAAGCACATGCTCGGCTATGTAGCTGAAGATCATGTTGGTCGAGATCGGCGCCACCTGGTACAGCCGGGTCTCGCGGAACTTGCGCTCGATGTCGTATTCGCAAGCAAAGCCGAAGCCGCCGTGCGTCTGCAGGCAGACGTTGGCGGCCTCCCAGCTCGCCTTGGCCGCCAGGTACTTGGCCATGTTGGCCTCGGCGCCGCAGGGCTGGTGGGCGTCGATCAGCTCGCAGGCCTTCCAGCGCATGAGGTTGGCCGCCTCGACCTCGATCCAGGCATCGGCAATCGGGAACTGCACACCCTGGTTCTGGCCGATGGGGCGGCCGAACACCCTGCGCTCGCTGGCGTACTTGCGCGCCCGGTCGATGAACCAGTAGCCGTCGCCGATGCACTCGGCCGCAATCAGGGTGCGCTCGGCGTTCAGGCCGTCCAGGATGGTCTTGAAACCCTTGCCCTCGGGGCCGAGCAGGTTCTCCTCGGGGATTTCCAGGTTGTCGAAAAACAGCTCGTTGGTCTCGTGGTTGACCATGTTGAGGATGGGTTGCACCGTCAGGCCGTTGCCGATGGCCGTCTTGAGGTCGATGAGGAAGCAGCTCAGGCCGTCGGAGCGCTTCTGCACATCCGCCAGTGGCGTGGTGCGCGCCAGCAAAATCATCATGTCGCTGTGCTGGATGCGCGAGATCCAGACCTTCTGCCCGTTGATGACCCAGCGACCGTCCTTCTTGATGGCCATGGTCTTGAGCTGGGTGGTGTCGCTGCCGGTCGTGGGCTCGGTCACGCCCATGGACTGGATGCGCAGTTCGCCCGAGGCGATGCGCGGCAGGTACTTCTCCTTCTGCTCCGTGGAGCCGCTGCGCACGATGGCGTTCATCACGTACATCTGGCCGTGGCAGGCGCCGGAGTTGCCGCCGCTGCGGTTGATCTCCTCCATGATCACCGAGGCCTCGGCCATGGACAGGCCCGAGCCGCCGTACTCCTGCGGAATCAGTGCGGCCATCCAGCCGGCCCTGGTCAGCGCATCGACAAAGGCTTCAGGGTAGCCACGGACTTCGTCGACCTTGCGATGGTATTCGTCAGGGAACCCGGCGCACAGTGCACGCACGGCGTCGCGGATGTCCTGGTAGGCGTCGGGGGTGTGGTTCATGGGGTGATGGGAATGGTGGAGAGCCGGATCGATCGCAGGGCTTGCCCTCAGGCCAGCTGCACGTCGCCTTGCATGGTCAGCCAGCCTTCGTGGTCCTGCGCCCAGACCCGCACCGTGCGCCCGTCTGCCGAGGGCTGGGCGTTCAGGTGGAACGGGTGCAGGTCGAACGTCGGTCGCACGGCCTTGAACTGGAAGCCTTTGACAAAGGCGTCCGGCGCGTGGCGGCGCACCAGATCGACCAGCAGCGTGGCGATCAGCGGGCCGTGCACGATCAGGCCGGGGTAGCCCTCGACCTGGGTGACATAACGGCGGTCGTAGTGGATGCGGTGGCCGTTGAAGGTGAGCGCCGAGTAGCGGAACAGCAGCACGTCGTCGGGCACCACCTCGCGCTGCCAGGCGGCGCCGGCCTGCGCCACCACCGGCGGGGGCACGGGGTCGCCGGGCTGGGCCGCCGCCCTGTACACAATGTCGTGTTCTTCTGTCACGCTCAGGCCGCGGGCATTGGTGATCTCGTGCCGGACCCGCACAAACAGCAGGTCGCCGGTACGGCCGGCCTTGTGGGTCACCGATTCGATGCGCGAGGTGCGCTGTACCGCGTCACCCACTACCAGCGGATTGGTCGGGTCCCAGGTCAGACGCCCGCCGGCCCACATGCGCCGCGGCAGCGGCACCGGCGGAAGAAAACCCCCGCGCCGGGCGTGCCCGTCAGGGCCGAGCTCGCTCTGGCGATGTTGCGGCAGGAAATACAGCCAGTGCCATAGCGGCGCAAGCACCGTGCCGGCCTGGGGCGGCGCGTCGTCACGGTCCAGCGTGGCCGACAAACCCCGCACGGGGCCAGCGGTGATGTCGTCGGTCAGGGTTTCGGTGCGTCCGACCCAGCTTTGCAGATGGTCCAGTGTGGCGGCGTCGAGGGTGCGGGTGGATTCGCTCATGGGCTGGAATTGTGCCCCCGCTGCGCGTCGGCGCAATGGGAATTTCGGGGACCCGACCTCGCTTCTTCCATGTCCTGGCTTCGTGATGCCCTAGCATGTGGCCATGCAAGCCGACGCGAACCGGACGCCAGACCGCATCGACGCCCTGCCCGGCCTCGGGCCGAAGTCACGTGACATGCTGGCGGCAGCCGGCATCACCACGACTGCGCAACTGCAGGCGCTGGGGTCGGTGCGCGCCTACGCGCGTGTGCGGGCCAGGCCGGGCAACAACGCCAGCCTCAACTTGCTGTGGGCGCTGGAAGGCGCGCTCACCGGCCTGCCCTGGCGCGTGGTCGCGCAGGAGCACCGCCTGAGCCTGTTGCTGGCACTGGAAGCCCTGCACGACGACGCGGCAACACCGCAGAGGCCGGCACGCCGTCTTCGCAGCGACCCTGGAAACTCCTCGAACGATAGCGTCAAATGACCCTTTCACGCTGGGCTATGGCACAAGTGACTGATCAGCGGGTTCACGCGGGGGTGATCAGGTGAACGCGCTGACGCACGACGCGTTCCGGCACCTGCCCGAACTGCGCGACAAGCTGACACCGGCCGAACAGTCCGCTTTGCGCGTCACGCCGCAGGTGCTGGCGTTCTGGGACGAACGCGCCCGGGCCCAGGGGCGGCCGGCCGACTGGCGCTGGTCGGACCGGCAGATCGAAGCCTCCCGCCAGGCCGCGCTCGGCTGCCTCGACCTGCGCGACGGCCTGTGGGTCTACGGCTATGGCTCGCTGATGTGGGACCCCGGCGTGCACTTTGCCGAGATCCGGCTCGCGGCGCTGGACGGGCATCAGCGCCGCTTCAATTTCCAGACCTCGATGGCGCGCGGCACGGTGGAGCAGCCCGCGCTCATGCTCTCGCTGGAGGCCCGCGCCGGCTGCTGCCAGGGTCTGGCGATCCACCTCGCGGCCGAGCGGGCCGAGGCCGAACTGGAAATCTTGTGGCGGCGCGAAATGATCCGCGGCGCCTACCGCCCGGTGATGCTGCCGGTGGCCACGCCACAGGGAGATATCTCGGCGCTGGTTTTCACCAGCAATCCCTCGCACCCGGAGTACGTGGGCGAGCTGCCGCTGCCCGACACCGCCGCCATCATTGCCCGGGCTGCGGGTGTGATGGGCACGAATCGCGACTACCTGGAGCAGATGGCGCGGCAACTCGCAGCGCTGGAAATCCATGACGATTACGTGGCCCAGCTCCTGTCGAAGGTGCGGGAAATCCACGGCGGCTGACCGCCCGACAGTTCCGGCTCGATCCGCACGCCGATGGCCCCTTCACGGCTTGGGTGCTCCCGCAGGCGGCCCTCCCGCGGCTACCGCCAGCGCAACGCCGATCTTGCCCATCAGGTCCTCTCTGAAGTGCTCCACAACCCCCGGCGCCAGAACCAGATGCCGCATGACATGGGCGTTCGAAATGCTCGCCATGCCGTGCAGGGTGGACCAGATGAACAGGGCGTCCAGGTCCGCCCGGGCCCGTTGTTCGGGCGAATCGCCATGCGTCTTTCGAAGGTTGTTGCGCAGGATGTCGAAGGCGTGAACGGCGTTTGCGATGAGTTCCGGGTGTTGCGCGGGCTCGGGCCAGGGCGTGCCGAACATCAGCCGGTATTCGAGCGGTTTCTTCTGCGCATAGTCAAGGTAAGCGTGGCCCATCGAGTCCAGGTCCTCATCCGGGCTGGCGCCCCCGACCCGGCGGTCCAGATGATCGGTAAAGTCCACGAAACAGCGCCGCATGATCTCCGCGAGCAAGTGATCGCGGCTCTCAAAATGCCGGTACGGGGCCTGGTGCGAGATGCCCAGCTTGCGCGCCACGTCGCGCATGCTCAGGCCCTCCACGCCCTGTTCCGCGATCACCTCGCGCGCGGCCTGCACGCAGGCTTCCTTCAGGTCGAATGTCTTGTTTTTCTTGGGGGGCACGTCGTTGATCTCTGTAAAGCCGGGTTGGGTTCAGTGCCCGCGATGGTGGATGACGCCACGCCGCACCGCCTCCGCGATTCCAACCGAGAGATTGAACCGGTGCGGCCTCTGCCGCGAGTACGATAAATCCATGTAGTTGACAGTGTCTACATTATATTGCATGCTATGTAGACACTGTCAACAAATTGATCCGCCATGACTGCAAACACGCTCCAGATCCTCAACCCTTCAACCCTTCAACCCTTCAACCCTCGGCCCCTGGGACCTGCTCAATGAACTGCTGAACCGCCAGCGCGTGCTGACGCTCTATGCCCTTCTGATGTTGGCCGCGATGATCCCCACGCTGGTCCTGGCGGTCGTGGACGAACGAACGCTCAGGGAGGTCAGCCTATGGGCCAAGCCGCTCAAGTTCATGGCCTCGACGGCCCTGTTTTCAATGACCACGGCCTGGTTCATGGGCTTGCTCCCGCAAGACGGTCGCCACTCGCCGGCCAGTCGGGCGGTGGTGTGGACGCTGGTCTGGACGTCCCTGTTCGAGGTGGCCTACATCAGCCTGCAGGCGGCCCTGGGCGCCCCGTCCCACTACAACTTCGCAGATCCCTTTCACGCCGCGATGTTCGCCCTGATGGGCTTGGCCGCGGTGCTGCTGACCGGCACGCAGGGCGTCCTGGCCTGGCTGATCTACCGGCACTGTGTGCAGCGGCCCCTGCCCGTCGCCACGAAGGCGGTGCTGGCCGGTCTGGTCCTGACTTTCGTGCTGTCCACCGTGAGCGGCTTCATGCTGGGCGGCCAGCAGCCTCCCGCAGGCAGCGGCCTGCCCATCGCCGGTTGGCACCTGGGCGGCGGTGACCTGCGCCCCGCGCATTTTGTGGGCGTGCACGCCCAGCAATTGATTCCACTGGCCGGCCTGCTGCTCCAGCGCCACCTGTCCGTGTTTGCAGCCCCCGGCCTGTGGCTGGTGACGGGCGCCTATGTGGCCGGCTGGGTGCTGTTGGCCAGGTTCGGAATGCCGGTGGCCCTGTGAGCCGCAGGATCGCTCCCCGGACGAATGGCACCGCTATGCCCGGCAAGAGAGGCCACCCGCTGCGCACGAGCCCGAATACTCCTGAACAAGGAGCACAAAACGACCGTTCGACGCTGGGAAGATGCAATACATCCCTGAAAATCAGGAAGCGGGATGGTTTCAGGCCCCGGTTGAGCCGCTTTCGGCGACCAGTGCCTCCAGTGCCCCCGGCGCGAAGTGCTGCTCGACGAAATCTGCCAGGCCGTCGAACACATTGTCGAGCGTCGGCACGCTGGCGCCGAACAGGGCCTGCAGGACCGAGGGGTCTTCGAACAGGCCATGCAGGTACAGACCCAGCACGTTGCCGGCAGCGTTCTGCCAGCCCAGGGGCTCGCCTTGCGGGCCGGTCAGCGCCACGCGGGCAAGGTCGCCAGCGGCGGCCATCGCGGGGTGCTGGGCGGTCTGGCCATGGTGGATTTCATAGCCCGACACGGGCACGCCCGCCAGTGCGTCCCATGGCCCGGCCAGTGAGCCGAAACGGGCTTGCGTGCGCTGCACCGTCTTGGCGGGGGCAAACACCGTGACCAGCGGCAGCAGGCCGAGGCCGGGTGCGTTGCCATCGATGCCATGCGGGTCGATCAGCGCCTCACCCAGCATCTGCAGGCCGCCGCAGATGCCCAGCACCGCCCCGCCCTGAGCGGCATGCGCGGCAATGGCGCGGTCCAGCCCCTGGGCGCGCAGCCAGAGCAAGTCGCTGCTGGTGTGTTTGGAGCCGGGCAGGACGACCCAGTCGGCGCCGGCCAGGTCGGCCGGGCCACGCGCCCATTTCAGACGCACGTCGGGCAGCTGGTTCAGCGGTTGAAATTCGTCAAGGTTGCTGATGCGCGGGGTGGCAACGACGGCAATGGTCCTGGCGACCACGCCTTGGACTTCAGGGCGAGCATGAATCACGCCATCTTCCTCCGGCAAGCCATGCTGCCACCACATCGGCAGCACCGCCACGGTGGGCACGCCGGTCAGGTCCTGCAGCATCTGCGGGCCGGGTGCCAGCAGGGCGGGGTCACCCCGGAACTTGTTCAGCACGAAGCCTTTGATGCGCGCACGATCGGCCTCGGGCAGCAGCGCCCAGGTGCCGTAGAGGTGGGCAAAGGCGCCGCCACGGTCGATGTCGGTGACCAGCAGGCAGGTAGCGTTGCAGTGCCGGGCCACGCGCAGGTTCACGACGTCGCAGTCGGCCAGGTTGATCTCGGCGGGTGAGCCGGCGCCTTCGATCACCACGACGTCGTGCTCCGCGCGCAGGGCATCGAGCGCGGCGGTGATGGCCGGCCAGACGTGGTTGCTGCGTTCACGCCAGGGCATCGCGCCGAGGTCGCCACGGACCTGACCCAGCAGCACGACCTGGCTGTGCGTGTCGGACTCGGGCTTGAGCAGCAGGGGGTTCATGCGTACGTCGGGCGCGGCGCCCGCGGCCAGTGCCTGGAAGAACTGCGCCGATCCGATCTCACCCTCCCCCACCACCCGTGCGTTGTTGCTCATGTTCTGTGCCTTGAAGGGTGCGACCCGCAGGCCCTGGCGGGCGTAGTGGCGGCACAGGGCGGTGGCCAGCCAGCTCTTGCCGGCACCGCTGGTGGTGCCGAGCACCATCACACAGCGGGCGGGAGGTCTGGAGGCCATGTTCTATTGTTTACGGATGTGGCGGCTACTTCGGCAGCGCCACCCACTGTCCGGCCAGCGGGTGGATGGCGATGCGGTGGTCGAACACCTGCTCCAGCGCGCGGTGCGTGGCCGCATCGGCGCAGGCGCCCTGCCAGGCCACCTGGCCCTGCGACAGGATCACCAGTTCGTCGGCATGCAGCGCCAGCGAGATTTCATGCAGCACGCTGACCACCGTGCGACCGCAGGCGACCTGCTCGCGCACCATGCGCAACCAGTCGGCCTGGTGCGGCGGGTCGAGGTTGGCCAGGGGTTCGTCCATGAGCAGCACCTGCGCCTGCACGGCCAGCGCGCGGGCCAGCAGCACGCGCTGGCGCTCGCCGCCGGAGAGCTGGCCCAGCGGGCGCTCGCGCCAGTCCCAGGCCTGCGTGGCGCGCAGCGCCTGCTCCACCGCGGCGTGGTCGGCCGCGCTCGGTGCCGCGAGCCAGGCCTGGTGCGGCAGGCGGCCGAGCATCGCCACGTCCCAGGCGCTCAGGTCTTCAGCCGAGCCTTCGCTCTGCCCGAGCCAAGCCAACTGCCGGGCCCGTTCCCGGCCCGACAGGGCCTGCATCGGCGTGCCAAGCAGCCGCACCTCGCCGGTGTGCGGCAGCAGCCCGGCCAGCACCTTGAGAAGTGTGGATTTGCCGGCTCCGTTGGGGCCGACGATGCAGGTCCAGCGCCCGGCCGGCAGGGAGAGGTCGAGCCCGTGCAAGATCTCGACGCCGCCCAGCGCGGCGCGCAAGCCCAGCGTCTGCACGGCCACGGCGCTCACACGGCCCCCTTGGCGCCGCGACCGCGGTGCATCAGCCACAGGAGGTAGCCGCCGCCCAGCACGGCGGTGAGCACGCCCACCGGCAATTCCTGCGGCGCAATCCAGCTGCGCGCCAGCAGATCGGCCGCCAGCAGCAGCACGCCACCGGCCAGCGCCGACAGCCCCACCAGCCGGGCATGGGTGGTTCGGACCACCGAGCGCACCAGGTGCGGCGCGGCCAGGCCGACAAAGGCGATCAGGCCGGTCTGCGCCACCGCGGCCCCGGTGGCCAGGGCCATGACGGCGACGAGCGCCAGCCGCAAGGGCGCGAGCGGCAGCCCCAGGCTGCGCGCCGTGGCCTCGCCCAGCGTGAGGCCGTCCAGCACCGGGCTGACGGTCCAGGCCGTGGACAGGCACAGCACGAAGGCGAGGCCCATCGGCACGCAGGCCGGCCAGCCGACAAATCCCGTGGAGCCGAGCAGGAAGGCCTGCATGGCCGGCATCGTCTCGGGCACCATCAGCGTGACCAACGAGCCCAGGGCCCCCAGCACCACGCCGACGATCACGCCGGCCAGCAACAGGCGCAGCGTGTGCTGCACGCCGCGCGCCAGCGCCAGCGTCAGCAGCACTGCCGCCATCGCGCCGATAAAGGCCGCGCCGGTCAGCCCCAGCGTGGTCAGCCAGGACGCCGCCAGCGGGCTGGCCCCGAACAGCGCCAGGGCCAGTGCCACGCCCAGCGACGCGCCCGAGGCGCTGCCGAGCAGAAACGGATCGGCCAGCGGGTTGCGAAACAGGCCCTGCGCCACCGCACCCGCCAGGCCCAGCAGCGCGCCGGCCAGCCAGGCGCCCAGGGTGCGCGGCAGGCGGATGTCGATCACGATCTGCCAGGCGGCCGGGTCGTCGGCAAGTTTGCGGATGCTGGCCCATCCCGTGCTGCCCACGCCGGCACCGATGCCCATCAGCAGGACGGACAGCCCCAGCAGCAGCACCGCCAGCCAGACGGCGCGCCGGTGGACGCGGGCCATCGGGCTCACCGATCCCCTCCCGCGGCGGCGTCGATGCGGGTTGCGCGCCGGGACACGTTCATGGCCGGGCGCCCGGCGCCACCGTGGGCAGGGTCGGCGCGCGGCTGGCAAGACACGAAGCCATGAGCCGCGCCGCCTCGGCCAGGCGCGGGCCGGCGCGCACCAGGATATCGGCCTGCGCGGGCGCAAACACGCACACCCGCTGCTCGCGCACCGAACGAAGGGCCGCCCAGCCGGGGCGGCCGGCCAGGCCGGTGAAGTGTTCATCACCGATCATGATGACGTCGGGGTCGGCCTTCACGACGAACTCGGGGTTCAGTTTGGGGAACGGGCCCAGGTTGCCCGGCACGATGCTGCGCGCGTCCAGCCGGGCGAGCATTTCACCGATGAAGGAGGCCTCGCTGGCCGCGTAAGGGCCGCTGCCCACCTCGAAGTACACCCGTGCGCCGCGCGAACGTGGTGGTATCGACTGCGCGATCGTGCCCAGCGCGGTCTCGATCCGGAACCAGACGCGCTGGGCGTCCGCGTCGGGCAAGCCCAGCGCGCGCCCCACCTGCGCCAGCACCCGGTGCACGTCGGCCATGTTGCGCGGCTCCAGCGCCACCACCTTGATGCCCAGCGCCTCCAGCCGAGCCGCAGCTCGCGTGGACGTGGCCAGCAGCACCAGGTCGGGCTTGAGCGCCACCACGGCCTCGATGCTGGGGTCGAGCCCGCCGCCGACGCGTGGCAGCGATGCAATGCTCGCGGGCCAGTTGGAGTAGCGGTCCACTCCGACCAGCCGGGGGCACTGGCCGAGTTCGCACACGGTTTCGGTCAGCGAGGGCAGCAGGGAGACGATGCGCTGCGGCGGCGCGGCCAGCGTGACCGTGATGCCCCGGTCATCGGTGAGCTGCACCGCCAACGCGGGCAGCGCGACGCCGAGTGCGAGGGCGGCGTACGCCACCCGCGCCAGGGCTGCCCAGCGTCCCGCCCGTCCCAACACCGGTTGCCGTGAAATCTGCGCAGCAACTTCATTTTTGATAGCAAACAATGACCCAAACACGCTGGGAAGTTGCCAATTTTTCATGAAAAACCCCGGTACAGGCCTTCTCGCGGTGGCGGGGCGTTCATCCATCGCGTTCGCTCCAGTCCTGAATGATGCGGTGCAGCTGCGCCACCCCGTCCGTCAGCGCCGCAGGGCCCGGCTGCAGGATGTCGGCCGACTTGATCTCGAAGAGCTGGCCGTTTCTGACCGCGTTCACGGCCTGCCAGCCCGGGCGCGCCGCGACTTTCTCGGGCCGGAATTTCTTGCCGCACCAGGAGCCGATGACGATGTCGGGGCAACGCCGCACGATCTCCGACGGGTCGGCAATGATGCGGTTCTTGCCCAGCGGCTCGTTGGCCAGCTCGGCAAAACAGTCGTCGCCGCCGGCGATGCCGACCAGCTCCGACACCCAGCGGATGGCGCTGATCGGCGGCTCGTCCCATTCCTCGAAATACACGCGCGGCCGCCGGGGCAGTCGCGAGGCGGCGGCTTCAATTGCTTGCAGGCCGGCGCGCATCGCCTCGATCCGCTGCAGGCCCTGCTTCACCTGCCCCACCATCGCGGCGACCTGGTAGAGCATCGAAAAGATCTCCGCCACGCTGCGCTGGTTGAACACCGTGACCTGCACGCCGTGGCGGATCAGCGCGGCCGCGATGTCGGCCTGCAGGTCGGAAAAGCCGAACACGCAGTCCGGCTCCAGCGCCAGGATCGCATCGATCTTTGCGCTCAGAAACGCGCTGACCCGCGGCTTTTCCTGGCGCGCCCGCCGGGGCCGCACCGTGTAGCCCGAGATCCCGACGATGCGCGCCTGCTCGCCCAGCAGGTAGAGCCACTCGGTGGTCTCCTCGGTCAGGCAGACGATGCGCCGGGGCACCCAGCCGTGCGCTCCCGGCTCGGGCGTCCTTGCACCACTCTGGGCTGGGTCGGGGGCGGCATTCGGGTCGGACATGGCGGGGCGCGTGCAGGCGATGGGCTTACTTCTGGTTCCAGACGATACCCGCATAAGCGCCGATGCCGGGCTGGCTGTAGCCCCAGGCGGTCTGGTACTGGCGGTCGAACAGATTGTCGATGCGCCCCGTAAGGGCAATTTCCGGGCTCACGGCATAACGCACGGTGACGTTCGTGACCGAGTAGGCGGGCAACATGGGATTGAGGGCGGTGTCGGGCCGCTTGCCGGTGTAGTTGACATTGGCGCCGAACAGCCAGGCGCCCCAGGGCAGGTTGATCCCGACCGACGCCATCTGGCGCGCGCGCCGAGGCAGCCAGGCGCCAGTGCTGTCGTCCACCGGGTCCTGGGCGGTCAGGCTGGCGCGCACGTCCGCCGCGGAAAGCTTGCCGTTGAAGCTGACTTCCAGGCCCTTGTTGGTGGCCTTGGTGACATTTTCGAACCGGAAGGTGTTGAAGTCGTACAGCATCAGGTTGTCGGTCTGCGTGCTGAACAGGGTGGCGCGCATCACCTGGGGCCCCTCGGCCCATTGAAGGCCCAGCTCACCGGAGCGCGCGGTCTCGGGCTGCAGCTGCGGGTTGCCCGAGAACGGGTCGTAGAGGTAGCCCAGCGGCGGCAGGTTGAACGCCGACGACACGGTGGCGATCAGCTTCCACGCGGGCGTGAGCTGGTAGCCGTATCCCGCGTAACCGGTGGTCTGCGAGGCCATGCCACTGACGGCGTCGTTGCGCACGTTCAGCTGCAGGGCGTGCGGGCCGCTCGTTCCTGACACGCCGGCAAACAGCGCAGTCACGCCACGCGAGGTGTTGAGCGTGGTCGCATAGCTGTCGGACGTATCGATGGACTGAAGCTGTCGCTCGGCACCGGCGGTCAGTTGCCAGAGGCCCAGCGCGACCGTGTTGGTCCAGTTCAGCGTGCGGCTGCGCGAGGTGGCCTGGCTGTCGTACGGATAGGCGGTGAGCGTGGCGTCGTACATCGATTTCTCGCGTCCCTGGCTGTAGGTCAGCTCGCTGCGCCAGTCGGCGGTGATCTGGTTGTGGCTGTAGAGCGACCCGTTGCCCAGCGCACTGCTGCCCTTGTAGACATCGGTGGCGCTGCCCCAGCCGCCGCCATCGGTGTCGAACCGGCCTTGCGTGCCCTGCGCGCGAAAGCCAATGGTCTGCCCCGGCGCCAGCAGGTGCGAGACCGAGAGGTTGACGTTGACGTTGCGGTAGCCATCAAGATCCGGGTTCTCGCCAGGATGCTGCGCCACGTCGATGGCCGAGATGCCGGTGGTGCGGTGCCCGCCAATGCCCAGCGCAAAACGGGTGTCGCCAACCTGCCCACCCACGCCTGCGGCCGCGCGCACTGTGCTGAAGGAGCCGGCCTCCAGTTGCGCATAGCCGGCCGGCTTGCCCTGCCCCTTGCGCGTGAAGAGCTGGATCACGCCGCCCACGGCACCGCTTCCATAGATCGCCGAGACGTTGCCGCGCACGATCTCCACCCGCTCGATCGAGTCGAGCATGATGTGCTCCAGGCTCACGGTGCCAGTGGTGTCCTGCTTGGTCAGCGGCACGCCGTCGATCATGACCAGCACCTGCATCGCCGCACTGCCGCGCAGGAACAGGCTGGTGGCGCTTCCGCGCCCGCCGTTCTGCACCGACTGGAAGCCGGCCTCGCCCGCCAGCAGCGAGGCCAGGTCGACCGCCTGGGACCGCTCGATGGCGTCGCGCCCGATGACGGTGGTGTGGGGCAGCGCGTCGGTCAGCAGCTGCTCCGAGCGATTGGCCGTGACCACGGTCTCGCGAAGTTCGGAGGCTGGTGCCGAGGTCTGGGCCAAGGCGGGAAAGGCAGCGCCGAGCGCGATGGACAGCGCGGCCATGCGCGGGTGGGAAAACGAAGGCGTCATGTTGAACCGGATTGACAGGTGTCCTTACCGGCATCCCCGCCAGTACCTGGACGAAAAGGCCGCTCCGGCTGCCGTTGCAGCAAGACGACCACCGAGTTGGCCGGTATCCGGGCTGATGGACCGACTCTCAACGCCTTCCCAGTCGCCGGTTCAGGGCGTCCAGTGGCGGTGTGCTGAAAGCGGAATCAGGGTTGATTCGTCCACTTACCGTTGCGGGGGCAGCGCAGGTTAGGTCGGTTCCGAAGAAACTTTCCCCCCTGCTTCCCGTTGAACTGCGGCATGTGAACCACACCGCGAGCACCAACGCCGCAGATTGTAGCGGCCGGGCTTGCGCAAACCCTACAATCCGGGATCAACCTCCTGTGCCCATGGCGAACCCGTCCCAGATCGAACAGATTACCGAACGCGTTGACCGCTTGCTCGTGCGTTACGAAGAGCTGCAGCGAACCAACGCCTTGCTGGCACAGCAGGTCGCCTCACTGACCAACGAGCGCGACTCGCTGAAATCGCGCCTGAATGCGGCCCGTGCACGGATTGACGCCTTGCTGGAGCGTCTGCCTGAAGCGGCTTCGCCGAAAGACACCGCATGAAGCAGATCGAAGTCCAGATCCTCGGCCAGGGCTATCTGCTGGGTTGTCCCGAGGGCGGCGAATCGCGCCTGCTGGAGGCCGTGGAGCGCGTGGACACCGCCATGTGCCGCATCCGCGATGCCGGCAAGATCCGCGCACGCGACCGCATCGCGGTGCTGGCCGCACTGAACCTCGCCTTTGATCTGGCCGACCGCAGCATGGCCGAGCTTCAAGCCCGCCGGGATCAGCCCGCACCGATGCCCCCTGCTGCGACAACGGACGCCACCAGCGACGATGCGCAACTGACCTCCTTACTGCAACGCCTGGACCGTTGCCTGGGCGACGACGGCCAGTTGCTCTGACGCCGGCCACAGCGCTTGGCGACGCAGCGCCACTGGGCCTACAATGGACCCGTCTGCGGTGCATGCCGGGCTTTATATTTCCTTGAACCAATGCTCATAGAGCCCGGGCTTGGAACATCCCCTGGTGAGCGTGATCATCTCGCGTCAGATGAACCCAACGCCAGGTTGACCTAGCCCACCTGAACCCCGGTTCAGGATGCCGGTCCGGTGGCACTCGCAGACGCCTTATTCCCCCATCGCCAGCCTTGTCGCTGGCGTTTTCTTTTTGAAATCGAACCGGGCTGCCCATGATCCCCGAACCCTTGCTGATCCTTGAGCTGGCCCTGCTCGGCACCTGCACCGGTTTTCTGGCCGGCTTGCTGGGCATCGGTGGCGGCATGCTGATGGTGCCGTTCATGACCTTCATCCTGTCGTCCAAAGGTTTCCCGGCCGACTACACCGTCAAGATGGCGGTGGCCACGTCGCTGGCGACGATCTGCTTCACCTCGCTTTCTTCCGTGCGGGCGCATCACCAGCGTGGCGCGGTGTTGTGGCCCGTTGCCCGCCTGCTGGCGCCAGGCATCCTGGTCGGGTCGGCGCTGGGGGCCCAGATCGCCGTGGCCATGCCGGGCAAGGTACTCAGCGTGCTTTTCGCGCTGTTCGTGGGCTTCTCGGCGACCCAGATGTTTCTGGACCGCAAGCCCAAACCCACGCGCACCCTGCCCGCAGGACCCGGGATGTTTGCGATGGGCGGATTGATCGGCATGCTGTCGGCCCTGGTGGGCGCGGGT